>JAISDM010000244.1 GCA_031264885.1 Peptococcaceae bacterium
GGCTATACGAAGGATATGATCAGGGAACACATTCATACTTACGCCTATAACGAGGTGCCCATGGTGCGGAACCGGGGTCTTGTGCCTGTGCGTCCGAAATCCTTCGAAAACAGGCATCCAATGCCCGTTACCCGCAGTCCGAAGGATGTTGAGGTGGTCGTCATCGGCGGACGCGGCGGGCATTCCTGCGTTGTGCTGCCGTGGGCGCTCCACAGTGAAGCCATCGTGGAACCTGTGGCGCTTCCTGACGGCAAAGCGGCAAAGAGCATCGAGGAATTCAAAAAACAATCCAGGTAAATTTACCCTATCTTGTCATTCCGGGCTTGACCCGGAATCCATTACTGCGAATCGCAGTCAGATAACTTCATCTATTATTCGAATGGAGGTTAAGAAAATGCAAATTTACGGCAATTATGATGTGGTGGTCGTTGGCGGAGGCGTCTCCGGATGCGCGGCCGCGATTGCCGCGGCTCGTGTGGGGGCCAAAGTCATACTGATTGAGCGTTTTGGTACCTTGGGGGGTATGATGAACGTCGTCGGGCCTCCGGGGTGGGCTTTCGCTCATCTCTGGAATGGGAGAGGGGAGCAGATCATCGGCGGTCTCGTAGAGGAAACCCATCACAGACTGGAGGCGCAAGGACTGGCGCTGCCGTTTCCCGCGGCTGAGGATTGCGGCGAAGATACTTATGCTTTTGTAGATCCGGATTGGTGGGGACTTCTGATCTTTGAGATGATCCGGGAGAACCATGTGAATCTCTTGCTGCATTCCTTAGCGGTGGATGTTCTGAAAGATGGTGACCGTATATGCGGTGTGACCGTCGAAAACACCTCCGGCCGGATGGCGGTCATGGGCAAGGTCATCATTGAGGCGACCGGCGAGGGGGATATCGCGGTCAGGGCCGGGGTTCCTTATTCAAAGGTGGATCGGACCAAAGAAGAGCTTGATCCGCCCTCTATTACCTTCCATATGGACGGTGTGGACTGGGATAAGGTGACCGCCTATTTTAAGGCGCGCCCGGATCAATTTAACAAGAAACAGTATGACCGTCTGATGAAATCCGATTCCATCCTTGACCTGGTCAGGGCGGGTGTTCTGGGAGCGGTCGGTTACGCTGAACTTACGCAGAAAGCCCTGGATAACGGCGATTTGCATCCTTACGGCGATCTCGGGCACTTCTTTACCCATCGCGAGGGAGGACATGTTCAGCCGGTATTCCAGCATTCCGCGCAGGTGAAGGATTGCGATACCACCGATATTACCGAATGGACCGCGGGTGAGGCGGAATCCCGGAGACAGGCGGCCATCGCCATAAGAGCCGTCCGCAAGTACTTGCCCGGTTACGAAAACTCATATTTTACCCGCCTGACGAGTTCTATGCGCACCCGCGAAGGCAGGCATATGGCCGGCGATTACCAGATGCAGGGGCCGGATGTGACTGAGTGCCGGAAATTCCCGGATGTGGTGGCTAAGTGCATGATGTTGGCAAATTCCGGCGGGCCTTTCCATTCGGCGCTGACCCCCGGCGGATCCCTGAACCAGAATTATCAGGTGCGCTATGCGCCTAAGGATGGCGGGTCTTACGATATCCCCTACCGCAGCCTGGTACCCAAGCAGGTGGAAGGCATGCTGCTTGCCGGCAAGCTGATCTCGGTCAGTGAAGATTTCAACCGCGACCTGCTCCCGGAAAATATTATAAGCGGTCAAGCAGCCGGTGTCGCCGCCGCGCTCTGCGCCAGGGACGGCGACACGCCCAGGGAACTGGAAAAAGACGTCAAAGAGCTCCAGGCAATCCTGGTAAAGCAGGGCGCGATTTTGACGGGAACCCATTGAACTTTTAGTACTTTGCGGACACAAATTTGAGAGGAGTGAGTGTTCATAATGTCAAAGCGTATCGTTGTTATCATCAGTACCTTTTTATTGCTGACCGTGTTGTTGTCTAGCTGCGGCGGTCAAACCGGCCCGGCAGGCGCCGGTTCGGAAAACACCGGTTCGGAAAGCCCTGGAACAACCGCAAGTTCCGGATCGGCCGCCGCCGGCCCGGAAAGAAGCAGAACCGTCCGTCTTGGCACATCTTACAAACCCACGACCATGGATCCGAACGATCTCAGAAACTGGAGCAGTACCGTCCACGCCTTTTTTACCTTTGAGACACTGATTTACACGGAACATACGGCCAGCGGATACAAACCCCAGCTTGCCAAAAGCTGGGAAATCACTGAGGACGGCAAGAGTTGGATATTCCAGCTGCGCGATGATGTGGACTTCAGCAACGGCGATCACTTTACCGCCGACGATGTGGTTTACACAGTGGAGCGCGTTGTATCCGAGGCCGACAGACTTGTGTACAAGAGTTATTACGCGCCTACGATGACAGACGCGGAGAAAATCGACGAGTATACGGTCAAAATCAACTTTTCCGAACCGTTCCCTGATGCCGGCGGCGCTTTCGTGGCTCTTTTTATCATTAACTCAAAGGCGCATCAGGAAATGGGCGATGATTTGTTCCATAATCAGCTGCTTTACGGAACAGGGCCGTGGATACTGGACGAGTGGGTCGACGGTCAATTTTCGAAATTCCACAAGAACCCAAACTATTGGAACAAAGCCGGGTTTGATCCCTACTTTGATAATGTGGAACTCAATTTCATAGCTGAGCCATCCTCTGCCATTGCCGCTCACCTGTCGGGCACCCTGGATTCGTACTCCGCGAACGGGGGAATCAGCATGGATATGGTGTCGCTGTATGACGGGTCGGAGGACAGAATTGAGCTTGTAGAATATGAAACATGCACGGTTTACGATATGGGACTCTCGTTTAAAGAAGGCAGTCCCTGGCTTGACGACAAGCTCAGGGAAGCTTTTGACATCTGTATTGACCGGCAGATGATTATCGACACTATTTTTGGCGGAACCGGCGCGTCGATGCCGGTGGGCTCTCTCCACAAGTATATGACTGGTTATGACGAGACATTGGGAACGCCCGAGTACGATCCCGACCGCGCCAGACAGCTCGTAGCCGAATCAACATATGACGGCAGACCCATCGAATTCCTGATCCACCCCCAGATCGTACAGGGTGAGGAAGTGGCCTTGGCGCTGGCGGATATGGCGATCGCGGTCGGTATCAATATGGTCGTTAAGTCGGAGGAATTTGCCGTTTACACCACAAGGCAGAACGCGGGCGATTATGACATATTCCTATTGAGCGTGTCGTCAGGGGACGGCAATCCCTTCCGGTCTTTGGAGCAGATCATACAAAACTATAATAAACCTGATGTGCAGAATTGGCCGGGCCATGAAGAACTGTATGCCCTTATTGAGGAAACCATGGGGGAAAAGGGCATGGATCCCGCAAGACGCGCCGAGTATGCCAAACGCATCAATAAATTTATATTTGAAAACCGTATGCCAAGAATAAGACTTGTCTATAGAAATGTGGTGCAGGCGCAAAACTGGGGTATTGCCGGCATTGACTATTGGCCGGACGGAATGCTGAGATACGCGTCTGTGAACTGGGATCCCTCGAAGGCGAAATAGAAGCGGCGGATAAATAAACGCACTTTCAGGAAGTGTATTGAGACAGAGTTGTTTCCGTACACTTCCTGAGACTTAAAGGAGATGTGATCCATGCTTGTTTACACGCTCAGGCGGCTATTGCAGGTTCTGATCGTTATGTTTCTTGTATCTCTGTTGGTTTTCACGATGATTCGTATGGCGCCTGGAAGTCCTGCCCGGCTGATGCTTTCTGAGTATGCCACAGAGGAGGATATCCTCGCCATGGAAGAAAGGATGGGACTCAACAAACCGATATACGAGCAATTTTGGAAATTCTTAGTAGATCTATTCCACGGCGATATGGGTGAATCTGTGGTCTATCATCAGCCGGTTTTGCGTATTATTGGACAGCGTTTGCCTAATACGGGCATTTTGGCGACCGGTACGGTTCTTCTGGCGATCCTTTTGGCGCTTCCGTTAGGGATATTCGCGGGCGCGAACAGGGGAAAGGTCGCCGAATTGGTCTGTATGGTTTTCGCGCTGGTAGGACAATCCATGGCGTCCATGTGGCTTGGCGTTTTGCTTATATACATTTTTTCCGTTAAGCTGGGATGGCTGCCGGCTCTTGGCACAGGAGGCATAGAGTATCTGATACTTCCTGTCATTACCATGGGATACCCCATGTCCGCGGGTCTCACCCGCGTGGCGCGGTCAGGCATGGTGGATACGTTGAGCGAGGATTATATTACCGCGACCTACGCGAAAGGGATCGGCAAATTTGAGGTATATACAAAATACGCGTTAAGGAATGCCTTGATTCCTGTCGTCACTATGCTGGGTCTGACCTTGGGCATCAACCTCGGCGGCGCGGTGGTGGTGGAGAATATATTTTCATGGACAGGCATCGGGCAATTGATGAATCAGTCTGTCGCGCAGCGTGATTACGCCATGGTTCAGGCGACGCTTCTGATTACCTCGTTTTTGTTTTCCGGGATTAATTTTTTGGTGGATGTTATCAATTCCTTCATTAACCCAAGGCTAACGTTGAACTAAGGAGTAAGGACGTATGGAAAAAGGAATTCTTTTTTCTCGGATGAAGCGAAGTTATTTTTTCATTATAGGCGTTTCGGGCGTTATACTTCTTTTTTTGGCTTGTTACGTTTTACCTCTGGTGATTCATTGGGATCCGCTGGTAAATTCCCTTCGGGACCGTTTCTTGCCGCCGGAGGGCTTCAGCGAGGCTCTGCAGGGTCACATTCTTGGCACGGACTCCCTTGGGCGGGATGTGTTTGTACGACTATTGATCGGCGGGCAGTACTCATTCCGCCTTGCCTTTATATGCGTGGCGCTGCAGGTAACCATTGGCTCTATTATGGGCATGTTATCCGGTTATTTGGGTGGTTGGATAGATGTGGTGATCATGCGCGCCTGCGACATGGTGATGTCCATACCGGGACTGGTTTTGGCGATGGCCATTATGGCGATATTTGGGGTTAGTACGACAAATCTGGTTTTTTGTTTGACGTTCACCGGTTGGGTTAACATTTGTAAAGTCACCAGAAACGACGTCCGTATTGTAAAACAGCAGGAATTTATTATGGCGTCTTCGGCGTTGGGCGCGGGTCTTCCGCATATTATATTCAGGCAGATTTTTCCCAATGTCACGACAAATATCATCATTCTTGGCAGTCAGAGGATCGGTATGACGATTCT
>JAISDM010000254.1 GCA_031264885.1 Peptococcaceae bacterium
AGAATATTGGGCTTGATTAATGGGGAATATATAGTTTATACTATAGATACGATTTTGCGGTTTTTTTGCAGAATGGAGGAATTCTTATGCTCCTCGAATTTCGGGCGAAAAATTATAAATCCTTTAAAGATGAACTTGTATTTTCCATGACGCCGGCGCCAAAGCAGAAAGGGCTGGATTATAGCGTACTTCGGCAAAAGGCCGGATCCAAAAATTACAAAGCGTTGTGTTCCGCTGTGATATATGGGCCGAACGCTTCCGGGAAAACCAATATCATCGGGGCAATGGATACGTTCAAGAACATTGTGCTGCGCGGTCATATCCGTAACGGGCATGACCGCGAACAGAATTCTCCTAATATGGCGGCAAATAATCTGGAACTGATACCGAACAATACAAATCAGGAACCTCTGCCGATTGAGTTTTCCATTGTTTTCGTTGAAGACGGGATCAAGATTGAGTATGCTTTTGCCGCGGATATAGGGGGCTTCTTAAAACACGATTATGCCCGAAAAATTATTTTTGAACAGTTGAAGGTGAATGAAAAATTAATTTTTTTAAGAAACGATACTTTGAAATTTGACGCTTTGAGATCCATAAGGAATTATCTGTCCGACGGATTTGAAAAAAACAGCGTCAGCGCTGTTTCATTGGCCAAAAGCAATCTGAACGGTGAAGAACTGTTTTTGATGAACGGCTTCAAAACGATGTTCAGCGCCAAATTGGTATCTTTGATTGCCGAATGGCTGGATAGAAAATTTATAGTCGTTTACAGCGCAAATCTGGTTCAGTTAATACGAAAACCAGACGACCCCAAAAAAGCCTCGGCTTACACCGAAAAAAGGCTGAATGAAGCGATGAAACGGTTTGGTGTAATGTCCAATATGCTCGCGTATATCAGCGATGAAAATGAACCAGTGATGAAGTTGTATTCGCTCCTTCAAACCCCAGGTAAGAAAGACGGCGTGTTAATCCCGGCCGATTTATTTGAGTCATATGGGACTCTCCGTTTTATAAATTTATTTCAGGTAGTTATGCGTATCATACAGAGCGGGGGCATATTGGCGGCGGATGAATTTGACGCGTCCATTCACCCTATGGCGATGATGAGTATTATTAATATTTTTCATAACGATGAGATCAATATCAATAAAGCTCAGTTGATTTTTAATACACACAATCCGATTTTTATGAACGCCAATCTTTTTCGGCGGGATGAGTTGAAATTCACCGAACGGGATGATGCCTCAGGATCCAGCGCCCATTATTCCCTTTCGGATTTCGGAACAGAAGGGGCAAAAGGTGTCCGCAAGAATGAAGATTATTTAAAAAATTATTTTGTCAGCCAATATGGCGCCATTCAGGATATTGATTTTTCTCCGATTTTTGAAAGCGTCCCGCACAATCGGAAAGAGGTACAATGAAATGACTGAACGAAAGAGGTCGCGGAAATACCATTTTACGGTAGAGGGTGAGACGGAACAATGGTATTTTCAATGGCTCCAGGAGGCAATCAATAATGAACCGTCTGCTGTTTATAAAGTCAAAATAATCTGTAATAAGAGCGATCCGGTTAAATATGTGAAATCAATCAACGTAATCCAAAAAACCGAAATCACCCATGTGTTTGATTATGAAGGGAATGAGCCGCAGTATGAGGAGCGATTTAAGAAAACATTATCCAAGATGAAAGCGGCCGCGACATTGGGCAGACAAGTAAAATATCGCTTGGGGTACAGTAATTTTTCATTCGAGCTATGGATGGTTTTACATAAAATGGATTGCAACAAGCCATATAATCATCGGAATCAGTATATTCAAGCCATTAATCATGCATACGGTAAAAGCTTTGAAAATCTTGGTCAATACAAGCATGAAAGAAATTTTAGGTATGTTCTTGCAAGCTTATCTCTGGAAGATGTCAAACACGCGATACGAAGGGCGATAGCCGTCACAGAGCATAAGAGAGAGCGGGGAGACATTCTCCAGCAATACAAAGGGTATACTTTTTATTGTAATAATCCTTCTTTATCTATATGGGAATCCATACAGCGCATCTTATCGGATTGTGGATTATATGCTGAATGATGCGGAAATCGGCATGCGAAAGGGATGAAAACATTGAGTGGCACAATTCGCGGCTGTACAGATAGGAGCGGAAAATGAAAACGCGCCGCGCCGACGACCCGTTCGCGTCGTTTGCATTGAGCCATACGCACATAGCTAACGAAAGAGGACGCGAGGATGATTCTTCCTAAGATTCGCGATCAGCGGTTTATTACAATTCGCAGGGGCGGGACGTTGACGGACGGCGATCACCGTTTGTTGGCGCTTTGGGCGGCGGAGTGCGCCGAACACGTCCTGAGCCGCTTTGAGGACGTTTGTCCGGACGACGGGCGTCCGCGCAAAGCGATTGAAGCGGCCCGCGCTTGGGCGAAGGGCGAAATCACGGTGATGCGGGCGAGAGAAGCGGCAGGCGCGTCACAAGACGCGGCAAGGGAGATAAAAGAAGCATCCGAATCCGCGCGAATGGCGGCGCTCTCAGCGGGTCAGGCGGCGGTTGTGGCGCATGTCGCGGCGCACGAACTGGGCGCGGCGGCTTACGCGATCCGCGCCGTTATGGAAGCCGCGCCGAAAACGGAGAGAGAAGCGGCGCGGGCCGCGGAGTGTGAGTGGCAGCGCGGCCGGCTTCCCCTTCAAATCCGCGAACTTGTGCTTGATGATCAACGGCTGAGAAACGGTATCTGTTGGTTTTTATTTGTGGAGAATGATGGGCGAGGGGTCGGATCATGAATATGAACGCTTCTGTTAATTATTTTGATAATCCGGCGCAATACATAGAATCTGTGAAGAAAGACTGGGAGAGATTCATCAGCCATGGCGAAACGGCCGGCCTTTCCGTACGAAAAGAAGTGCTGAGATCCTGGGAGTTTTCCTTGAAAAATCGCGTTGCTTATGAAGACGCCCGCGGTATTGAGCCTATATTCGACAGCGAAAAAATGTCGAGACTCTACGCTCAGAAGGAGCGGCTTGTGCGCGCCGCTCAGCCTGTCGTTGAAGATTTGGCGGCGCTGCTTATGGAACAGGGCAAGACCGGCGGGATCATCAATCTGTGCGATGAGGACGCCGTCATTATGGCGACCAAAACCAGCGGGCTTCAAGGTGATATGGACGCCGAACAGCAAAGGCTGCTGCCCGGCATGATTCTGGATGAGCCGTATTCAGGGACCACGGGCGTTTCAATGGCCAAAAAAACAGGGCAGCCCTACGCCATATACGGATCTGAACATTTTAACCTGTCGGCAAAGGCTTATTGCTGCGCCGCCGTTCCCATAAAAAATCATAAAAACGGAAGTTCCACGGGGTTCCTGGCTTTGTCGGGGAAGAATTTGAACATCACGCCTGAGACGCTGGGCATGGTCATGTTCGCGGCCAAAGCCATCGAAAACGCCCTATCGGCGGAGACGCCGGTGAATTTGCCCGCTGATTCGGAAGTCAGGCTGAGATCAGGCCGCGGGTTGGATAAACCCCCTGTTTTGGTGGGGAGCGCCCCGAATTTTATAACCGCTGTAGAAACAGCGAAAAAAATGGCGCGGTCCGACGCGCCCATCCTTCTTTTGGGTGAAACCGGAACGGGTAAAGATGTATTTGCCAAAATGATACATTTTTACAGCAACCGCGCCGACAAGCCTTTTTTTGCGGTGAATTGCGGCGCGATCCCCCGGGAACTTATCGGAAGCGAGCTTTTTGGCTATGCCCCCGGAACCTTTACCGGCGGACTGCCGAAGGGCAATCCCGGCAAAATTGAATCCGCCAACGGCGGAACCGTTTTTCTGGACGAACTGGGCGAGATGTCGCCGGAGGCCCAGGTATATCTGCTGCGCGTGATTGAGGAAAAAGCGCTGCTGAGGCTCGGCGGCAATCGGCTTATACCTGCGGATGTGCGGATCATAGCCGCTACCAACGCGAATTTCAAGAAGCTGCTTGAGGAGAAAAAATTCCGTGAGGATTTGTATTACCGTCTGAGTGTTTTGGAAATCAATATCCCTCCCTTCCGCGACCGCTTGGACGATCTCGCGAGTCTGACCGCTTATTTTCATTCGCTGTATTGCGGGCGCGGCCGCGGGATTCGTGAGATGAAAGCTGAGGATTTGAATTATTTGCGGAGTTATTCTTGGCCGGGGAATCTGCGGGAATTGAAAAGCGCGGTTCAGAGAGCGAATGTCCTGGGCGCGGATACGGTGGAATCATTAAAGGATTATGTAAAATCACGCAAGGACGAAGCTCAGCCGGAGCGATACGCGCGTTTTGGGAATTACGCCCGTATTATGGAGGAATGTGAGGGCAATGTTTCGGAGGCGGCGAGAAGGCTCGGTGTGGCGCGCAGCACCATTTACAGGCGGATGAGGCAGAAATAACCTGTGTGTCGTCCGCGGTACCGCAGGGGCGGCATTCTGCCGCCCTAGACTGTCCGAAAACTGTCATAATCTTGCCATTCTGGACTTGTCCCAGAATCCAGGTTCCTTGGTTTATCATTTTTGGATTCCGGGACAAGCCCGGAATGACGGACGAAGGAATGCCCGGAATGACGGGCGGGCGGCAGAATGCCGCCCCTACATATGTGTCGTCCGCGGCGCGACAGGTGTTGCGGTATTGTCGCGTTCTGTCGCGGTCTGGTTCGATGCCCAGGAGAGGTGGCGCACAGCGCCGGGTTGGTTCTTCGAAGCGTCACCACTCCGCCTGCCACCCCTCCGGGTTAGGACACGGGCTCAGTCTGCGCGGCAGGCGCCGCTTGCCTTCACCACGTGCCTGCCCCATCTCACCCTCCCTTCCTCGCCCACTGGGCGTGGTCGGGTTCGATGCCAAGGAGGGGAATTTTGTCAAACTATATCCGGCATGATTCTTGCGTAAGACATAAGATGAGAATTGATTTAGGCAAATGGCCAGGTTTTTGGCGAGAAGGAGGTGAAGCGGAATATGAGCAAAAAAATCATGGTTATCGGCGGGGGGCCGGGCGGATACGCGGCGGCTATCCGCGGCGCTCAGCTGGGGGCGGAGGTGAGTTTGGCTGAGGCGTCTCAGTTGGGGGGAACCTGCCTGAACAGGGGCTGTGTTCCCACGAAAGCCCTGCTTCACAGCGCGGAGTTTTTTCACAGGGCGGTCAGGGGGAGCGTGGCGGGCGTGAAATTTGACGGCGTGGCCCTCGACTGGGCCGGCGCTCAGGCGCGTAAGGCCGAAGTGGTGGGACGGCTGCGGGGCGGCGTGGAGGCGCTGCTCAGGCATTACGGCGTCGCCCTTTATCCCGCGCCGGCGGAGTTGATCTCCGGCAAGGAGGTGCGGGTGGATTCCGAGATTCTGGCGCCTGAGGCGGTGATTCTGGCCGCGGGATCCGTAAACGCGCGGCTGAGTTTTCCCGGCTGCGATCTGCCGGATGTGCTGGACAGCGCCTCCGCGCTGGATTTGGAGGCGGCGCCTAAGTCTGTGGTCATTGTGGGCGGCGGCGTCATCGGCATGGAGTTCGCGGCTCTTTACCGTATGCTGGGGGCTGAGGTGCGCGTAGTTGAGGCGCTGCCGGAGATCCTGCCCGCGGCGGACGGCGAGATCGCCGGCTGTCTGCGGGAGATGATGGCGTCGGAGGGGGTGCGGATACATACGGGGGCACGAGTGACGGCGGCGGAAAAAACCGCGGGCGGTCTGAGCGTGTACTTCGAGGAAGGCGGCGCGTCCATGGAGATTTTGACGGAAAAACTCCTGATAGCCGCGGGCAGGCGGCCGAATACCGCCGGATTGGGGCTGGAAGCCGCGGGGATAGTTACGGAGCGCGGCGCGGTGGTTACGGACGAATATTTTCAAACGAACGTTCCCGGCGTATACGCCGTGGGCGACTGCAACGGACAGCTGATGCTGGCCCACGCCGCCATTGCCCAGGGCGCCGCCGCGGCGGAACACATCATGGGCGAGACGCCTCATTACCATTCAAAGGCGATCCCCAGCTGCGTCTATACCCAGCCGGAGATCGCCGGCGCGGGCATGACCGAGGCGCAGGTTCGGCAGGCGGGGATTCCGTATAAAATCGGGCGTTTTAATTTAAACGGCAACGCCAAGGCGTTGATCGAGGATGGGAAGGGCATGGTCAAAATCATCGCGGACGCCCGGTTGGGCGAGATTCTGGGGGTGCATATGATCGGGCCGCGGGTAACGGAAGCGATTGGCGAGGCGGCGATTTGTATGAATTTGGAAGGAACCGCGGAGGAGATCGCGTATACCGTTCACGCCCATCCCACCGTGAGCGAGGCGGCCGGCGAAGCGGCCATGTCGGTATTCGGCAAGCCCATTCACGGCGTCTGACGGTTTGACACCGGTTTCTGGGCGCCGTAGGGGCGGCATTCTGCCGCCCGGGACCGTCCGAAAACTCACGCCAAACTGTGAATTGAAAAAAGGAGGAGTCGCTTTGGAACACAGTAAAGAGGTTTTGCTGGAGATATACCGCACCATGACGAGAATCCGCGCCTTTGAAGAGAAAGGCGCCGAACTGGCGCGGACGGGCAAAATGCATGGTACGCTTCATCTGTACAGCGGCGAGGAGGCCATCGCCGCGGGGGTCTGCTCCTGTCTGAGGGAGACCGACCGGATTACCAGCACACATCGGGGCCATGGCCATTGCATCGCCAAGGGCGCGGACGTCAAACGCATGATGGCGGAGATATTTGGGAAATCCACCGGTTACAGCAAGGGCAAGGGCGGTTCCATGCACATCGCGGACATATCCAAGGGGATCATCGGCGCGAACGGCATTGTGGGGGCCGGGATGCCCATAGCTGTGGGCGTCGCTTTCGCTCAGAAATACCAAAACGAGGACAATGTCACCGTGGCTTTCTTCGGGGACGGCGCCACCAACAGAGGCACGTTTCACGAGTCGGTGAACCTGGCCGCCATTCTGAACCTCCCGGTAGTATTCGTGTGTGAAAACAATCATTACGGCATGAGTACGGCGTTTGCCTATCATTCCAAGAACAAGACCGTCTCCCAGCGCGCCCAGGCTTATGATATTCCGGGCGTCCGCGTGGACGGAAACGATCCCGTGGCCGTCAGGGAAGCGGCCTCAGAAGCGATCATCCGCGCCCGCGCCGGTGAGGGGCCGACGCTGGTAGAATGTGTCACATGGCGGCATCATGGGCATTTCCTCGGAGACGCCGGTCTCTATAAATCCCCGGAGGATGAGAAATACTGGCGCGGCCATGATCCCATCCCGGTTTTTGAGAAAAAGCTCCTGGAGGAAGGGATCGCCGGCCAGGCGGAAATTGAAGCCGTCCAAGCGGAAACGAACGCGGAAATCACGGAAGCCGTACGCTTTGCCGAGGAGAGTTCTTATCCGGAATCCAGTGTGATATTCGAGGATTTATACGAGGAAATTCCAGCGGATTTTTTTATGAGATAAAGGGGGAAAAGATATGGCGGTGATGAATCTGAGACAGGCGATCCAGAACGCGATGGATATAGAAATGGGGCGCGATCCTCGGGTTTTTATTATAGGGGAGGATGTAGGCAGAAACGGCTGTTCCTTCGGTCAGTACAACGGTTTGCCGGATAAATACGGCGACCGGCGGGTGGTCAACGCGCCCATCAGCGAGAGCGTCATCACGGGTATGGGCGTGGGCGCCGCCGCCGCGGGCTTGAGGCCGGTGGTTCACCATGATTTTATCGACTTCCTGGGCTGCTGTTTTGACGAAATTCTGAACCAGGCGGCCAAGCTGCGCTGGATGTTGGGCGGCCAGATGCTGATGCCGCTGACCATCGACGTGTTTGCCGGGGGCGGCAGCGCTTCCGCCTCTCAGCACTCTCAGAGCCTGGAGGCGCTGTTTACCCATATCCCCGGGATCAAGGTCGTGACCACGTCGAGCCCCGCCGACGCGAAGGGGCTTCTGGCCTCCGCCATCCGGGACGACGACCCGGTGATGATTATCCACAATAAAGGGCTGCTTGGGATGACGGGCGAAGTGCCTGAGGGGGAATATCTCATCCCCATCGGGAAGGCGAATGTTGTGCGGGAAGGCTCGGATGTGACCCTCGTATCCTACAGCCGGATGGTTCATGAGTGCCTGGGGGCCGCCGATGATCTGGCAAAAGAGGGCGTCAGCGCGGAGGTCATTGATTTGCGCAGTCTGGTTCCGCTGGACAAGGAAGCTATTTTTGCCTCTCTGGAAAAAACCGGGCGCCTGGTGATCGTACACGAGGCCGTGGGCAAAAGCGGTTTTGGCGCGGAGGTCGCCGCCGTGGTGGCCGAGGAGGCGCTGGATCTGCTGGACGCGCCCATTCGGCGGGTGACGGCTCTTTTTAGCCCTGTTCCATATTCGGCGGCGCTGGAGAGCGCTTATTTTCCGGATAAAAGCAAAGTGATCAGCGCCGTAAAATCCTTAGGACTCGTTAAACAATAATCTGCGATTTTTCACTTGCCCTTTCGCCGCCGGACTGCGTTGTCGTCAGTCGCCATACCACCCCGGGTATGCCTCCTTCCTCCGCCTTGTCCGACGACGAAATTGCGGCGTGAAACTATCACATCTTATTATTTAACGAATCCTTAACGCGATCATAGGGGAGGCGGAAAAATGGCTTTTGAGCTGGTGATGCCCAGATTTGGGATGACGATGAAAACGGCCAAGGTAATCCAATGGCTGAAAGAAGAAGGGGAGTTTGTCGAAAAGGATGAGACGGTGCTAGTCGCCGAGAACGAGAAGTTTACCAATGACGTTCAAAGCCTCGGCGCGGGAATTTTGCTGCGGAAAGTGGCGCGGGAGGGGGAAGAATACGCCATCGGGGAGGTTCTGGCTTATTTGGGCGAGGCGGGAGAGGCGGTTCCGCCTGCGCAAACCGGCGGCGAGGCGGCGGCTGCGGCGGGAGCCGGGGGAGGCGCGGGAAGCGCGGGAAGCGAGCCGGGATTCGCGGGAAGCGCAGGAGCCGGGTTGGCGAGTTCCGCAGGAGACGCGGCGGTGGCTGCGGGTTCTGCGGGGGGCACGGGAGTCGCGGGAAGCGAGCCGGCAGGTTCCGCGGGGCTCACGGCGGGATTCGCGGGATTCGCGGGAACCAGGCCGGGTTTCGCGGGAGACGCGGCGGGGGCTGCGGGTTCTGCGGGGGGCGCGGGAGCCGGGGCGCCGATCCCGGCGGCGGGCGCTTCGCCGGGACCGGCGCCAGCGCGGGAAACCGCCCCGGGCGCCGGATGGACGGACGCCGGGGGGAGATCGCGGGTCATCGCTTCTCCTTTGGCTAAGAAGCTGGCGTCTCAATTGGGGATCGATATATCCCGGGTTCAAGGGAGAGGCGCCGGCGGCCGCGTGGAGAAAGCCGATGTGGAGGAATACGCGAAGACCGTGGCGGCGTCCGCGGCCGGCCGGCCGGGCGGCGGCGCCGGGACGGAAACAGGCGGCGGTCAAGCCGGAATTGCCGCAGGATACGCCGCCGGGCAAGCTACCCGTGCCGCCGGGCAAACCGTGGCCGGACGCGGCGCAGATCAAGCAGCCGGATATGACGCTGGATCCGCAGCCGGCCGAGACACGGCCGACGCGGGGTCGGCAAGCCTCCCGGTGGCCGCGGCGTATACATCCGTACACTATACCGGGATGCGGAAGGCGATCGGCGGCAACATGTCGCAAGCTTGGACGAACATTCCCATGGTTACCCATCATGTGACTGCGGACGTGGGGGAACTGCTGGAACTGAGGGAGAAACTGAACGCGGACGCGGCGGATAAGGCCGGGCGGATTTCCGTCAACGACTTGCTGATGAAGCTGACGGCGGCGGCGCTGGTTCAAACGCCCGTCATGAACGCCACTTTTGAATCCGGCGAGATCCGTGTGTATAAGCATGTGAACCTGGGGATGGCCACCGCCCTTGAAAACGGCTTAATCGTGCCGGTGATCGGCCGCGCGGAGGAAAAAAACCTGTTTGAAATCGGCAGAGAGGCCAGGGCGCTTGGCGCCAAGGCGAGAAGCGGGCGCCTGACCTATGACGACACGCTGAACGGGACCTTTACCGTGACCAATTTGGGCGGTTATGGCTCAGTGGATTATTTTACCCCGATCATTAACCCGCCTCAGGCGGCGATTTTGGGCGTAGGCCGGATCAGGGAAACGGTCACGCCTGTGAACGGGGAACCGGGCATCCGGCCGATGATCGCCCTGTCCCTCACCTATGATCATAGAATCATAGACGGCGCGGTGGCGGCGGAGTTCATGAAGATTTTGACCGGCTTCATTGACCGGCCCTTTCGGGCTTTGATGGGAGAAAAACCATGATGATATTTGATTTTTCCGGGAAAAACGCTGTTGTGACGGGCGCCGGTTCAGGCATCGGCAAGGCGATCGCGCTGCAATTCGCCGAAGCGGGCGCGAATGTCTGGGCCGGGGATCTCTCCGAAAAAAACGCGGCGGCCACGGCGGAGGAGATGCGAGGATTCGGTAAATCTTACGGATATACAAAAATCGACGTCTCCAAGAAAGAAGACGTCGCCGCCATGTTCAAAGACGCGAAGGGCGCCTTCGGCAGAATCGACATCGCCGTCAATTCCGCGGGGGTATTCATGACCACGGATTTGCTGGAGGCGACGCCCGATGATATTCAGAAGCATTTGGGCATCAATATGATGGGCGTGATATACGGCTGCCAGCTTGCGCTTGAAACCATGATAGCGCAGGGCGGCGGCGGAAAGATCGTCAACATCTCATCTGTGGGCGGGAGACACGGCGCGCCCGGGGCGCCCTATTATTCCCTGGGAAAAGCGGGGGTAATCAACTTCACGCAATCGGCGGCGTATACCGGGGCGCCTTATGGGATCAACTGCAACGCGATCTGTCCGGGGATCATCCGCACGCCCATGTGGGACGTGATTTTGGACGACGCCATGCAAAAGGAGGAAGGCGCGGATAAGGAGCGGCTCTTTGACCGGATGCTCAAGTCCCGCACGCCGCTGGGCAGGGCGCAGACCGG
>JAISDM010000299.1 GCA_031264885.1 Peptococcaceae bacterium
CGCGCCACCCGGCTGAGTCCGATTACAGCCATCCGAAACGAGTAGGGGCAGGGGATCGTGGAATGATGAACGGGCGGCAGGATGCCGCCCCTACGGTACCGCGAACAGCGCATCCGCAGAGGGCATTCTGCCGCCCGGAATGACAAAATGAGACGCCGGAATGACAAAATACGGTACCGCGAACAGCGCATCCGCAAGGGGCGGCATCCCTGTTGCCCGGAACCGTGGGCGGCGCATCCGTAGGGGCGGCATTCTGCCGCCCGTCCCTGATAGGCGCGAATCCTCTGGTTTAAACCTCGATATCAAACGTGTTCACGCCTTTTTCCGCGTCGTGAACGCGCGCGATGCGCTTCGCCGCGTTTTTTACCAGCGCCGCGGAAAGGTTGTCGCCTGTTTCAATGGCGTCCCTGTCTTCCCCGGGATATGTGACCGATACATAGTAGGCGTCGCGGCTTTCGGGGAAACTGATCCGTAATTCGCATTCGCCGAATTGCGGCGTCACGATATTCAGCGCCAACTCTTCGGCAATGAGCCGGAGCCGGTTGGCTTTTTCATCGTCCACCGCGTAACGGAAGCAGAAATCGTCGATGCCGTTCAGCATGGCGATAAAGTCAAAATCCCGGGACTTGACCGAGAATTCAAATGTTTTGATTTTGAATATAAACGCCCGTGTTTTGGGTTTTTGGGGATCGCCGAAGATCTCTTCCGCCGTTCCGCTCTCATAGATTCCGCCTTCGTCCATATAGAACACACGGTTTGAAATATTTTTCGCGAAATCCATTTCATGGGTCACGATCAACATGGTCATTCCGCTTTTTGCCAGGTTGCGGATCACCGCCGTCACCTCGCCCACCATGGTCGGATCCAAAGCGCTCGTGGGTTCGTCGAACAGAATGATGTCGGGATCCATCGCGAGACATCGGGCGATGGCCACCCGCTGTTTCTGGCCGCCGGAGAGCTGGTGCGGGAAGTGACGCGCCTGTTCGGATAAACCGACGGTTTTCAAGAGTTCGCGCGCCCTGTTTTCGGCTTCGGGAACGGACTTCTTTAATAAGTCTGTCTGCCCGATGACGATGTTTCGCAGTACGTCCATATTCGCGAACAATCCGAAGCTCTGAAACACCATGACCATTTTCCGGCGCGCCTCGTCAATATTTCGCTTCGACAGCTTGCCGCCTTTGAAGTACACGCTCCCCTCGGTGGGCGGATCCAGGAAGTTCAGGCCCCTGAGCAGCGTGCTTTTGCCCGTCCCGGAGGGGCCGATCACAGAGATGACCTCGCCTTGTTCAATGTCAAAGCTGACGTTACTAAGGATCATCTTATCCCCATAACGTTTCGCCAAGCCTTCGGCGGACAGTATTTTCATTTCATCACCCTCCGGATTATGAGTCTAAACGCCAAAACCATCAGCGACGTAATCGCCAGATACACCAGCGCCACGAACAAAATCGGGAAATACGCGTCGTATGTACGGCTTCGGATGATATCGCCGGCTCTGGACAGATCCTGAATGGCGATGTATCCGACGATGGCCGTGCTCTTGACCAACTCCACGAAACCGTTCAAATAACCGGGCAAAGCGACTTTGAGCGTCTGAGGCAAGGTCACGCGCCTGAACGCGCCGAACGCGGTAAAACCGATGCTTCGCGCCGCTTCAATCTGAACGGCGTCCACCGTGTCCATGGCGTTCTTCAGACTGCCGCCCACACCCGCGCCCTCTACGAGCGCGAAGGCCGCAATTGCCACCAGAACCGGCGAAACGCCGCTTTTTCCAAAAACAATATAATAAAACAGCATCAGCAGCACCATCATTGGCAGTCCGTGGATCAGCGCGTTGTATACGTTCGCGGGGATTTGGGCCCATCGCGTTTTGCGCGTGAGCAAAAAGCAGATAAGGCAGCCGAGAACCGTTCCGATTATGAGCGCCCACACGGAGATCGTCAGCGTCACGCCCAAGCCGTCTATAATCAATTTCCAGCGGTTTTCCTGGATAAGATTGTTTTGCGCGCCTTTTTTCAGCCAATCCATGAAACCGGCGCCCGCCGCGGTGTCATATACGCTGCCCGTCATAACCGCCGTGGATTTCCCGAAAAACTCCGTGTAATCCCTGCCGTCTCGCGGCGCGGAATCGTTTTTCGTGATCAAATATCCATGGCTCACAATAATCGTATCACCGAAAATCATGGTTTTTTCACGGTCAGGCGTTTTCGTCATCAAACACGCGCTCATATCGGCCTTGCCGCTGATAATATACGGTGCGACGGCGTCGTATCCCATTGAGACGATATTGAGATCCATGCCCAGGTATTTCGCGAACCGTTCGGCCATGTCTATATCAAAACCGTTGACTTCTCCGTTGTCGGAAATATACACCAAGGGCGGAAAATCCCCGGTGTCGCAGATGGTCAGCGTGCCGTTCACAGGTTCCAAATCTTGATGGGGGATATCCGCGTTATCCGGCAGACCTACGCGATTAAACCAGAAATCGTTCATCCGGCCGAGCGTGCCGTCCGCCTTAATGACGGCCAGCCACTCGTTGTATTTGTCACGCAGCGCCGCGTCGCGAAAAATGGGCGACAGATCCTGGCGAAAGTATTCCTCCGGTATTTCCAAAAAATTGAGGTTATAACCCGAAAGGCTTTTGACCTGGGGCAAAATCGTGTTTGGCAAAGCGATCGCGTCAACCCTCTCCGTGTCCAGCGCGGCGAGCATATCCGCCTGCGTCGCGTAGGTGATGATTTCCCCGGCGCCGATCTGCCTGAGCGCTATGTCCAATGTATCGCCCAATTCGACGCCGATCTTCATTCCCGCATAGCCGTCGAGGGCTTTCGGCTTGTCCGGGGCCGCGGGCGGCGCTTCCGAAGCGCCGGAGGCGCGGAGCGGGGGACCGTATACGGTGGAGAAAATCATGAGGGCTGTAAGAAACAAAATGAGTTTCTTTTTTGGGTCCATTCATTTTTCCGCCTTTCAAAATCCGAAAGATTCCGGAAGAGTTGGAGACAGGCTTATTATACCATAGGACGGAATGAGAGAAAATGATTGCTTTCGAACTTGGAAAAATATATAATATATAAATAAGGAAGCATTGATTGAGATTCATCCGGACGGCCTTGACGGCGCGCGCCGGGACATCATAAAAAAGGGAGGGGATCTATTTATGGATCGGTTATATTTGGATCAATATCTAACGGCGCAGCAGAAATACGACGACTTCTTGCAGAAATTCGGAACGGGGACTTCCGAGGGGGCGCCCAGACCGGGCAATGTTTCAAAGGAAAATGTGAGCGAAGCCGACCGCGAGGCATTCGATGAAATCGCGGAAAGGCGGAACAAGACGCGGGAGGCGCTTCAAGAAAAGTTTGCGGGGACCCTTCAAGACAACATCAGCGATGCCACGTCGCCTGACCGCGCCGTCAGCAACATGACGGCGGCGCGTTTGTATGAGATCCTGACCGAACGCCAAACCTTGGAGGATCCGCTGACCATTATGGCCGATCAGGAGTCGCGGCAAAAAATCGCGCGGCAGTTCAGGGCTTTTACCCCTGTTGAATTCCAGAGGGAGCCGCTGGCGCAAGACGCGCTTGAGCAGTGCGAAAAGGATACCCTCACTGAGATTAACAAGCACGAGAAGCCCAAACGCATGATTAAAGCCCTCACGCTCATGGTTCCCACAAAGGAGCAGGCGGCGCAAATGGCGAAGGATCTGGAAGCGCGCAGCAAGGCCGCCCGCGAGGCGCTTACGGAGGATTTGGGGAATTGCCGCTTTGCCTCATTCGATAATGGCAGTCTGACCGTCGATAAGGCCAAAAATATGCGCGGCGAACTCGCCGGGCTGCGCGAACGGGCCGCCACCGCGCTTTTGCCCGAGGATCAGGCGCAGTTTGAGAAAACGGTCCGCGAGAAGACCGAACCCTATGTCAATTCGTTTCTGGACACCCTGATCCCGAAGCCGGCGGAAGGCGAACCCGGATTTTCGGATGCGGAAGCGCAGAACCTGCGAAACCTGGCCGCCGCCACGGACTTTAATTCCAGAGTGTTCGGCGCAATCGCCAAATTGCCGCCCCAGCAGCGCAAGGAATTCGCCGCCGGCCTTTCCGCGGGCCCCGGCGAACTGGACGGTATGATGAAACAGATCGACGGCGCGTTTTCCGCCCCGTCGATGAGCGACGACGCCCTTGACCTTAAACTCATGCTCCATGAGGGGCGGTTGTCCGGTTCGCCGCGCGCTCTCTCCGACGAGGAACATGTCAAAATCGCGGCCAATCACGGCCTGGGGCGCGCCATGGGTAAATTGCGCGAAGCCGCCCGGAAAACGGCGGAGAAGGAAGGTTCGGATGATCATGCCAAAGCGCGTTTGGCGCGCCTGGAAGCAATGTCCGACGAGCAGTTCCTGGATACGATGATCGTGCAGGAAAGCCGGAACCCGGACTCCGCCGCGATGCAGACGCTCATTCAGGCGTACGCGCTGCACCGCTCCGCCCAAACGGGTCAGGAAGCGGACGCGGCCGGGCTGAGACAATTGGAAGTGTTCAAGAACAACGGTGTGAAGATTGAGACCATCCAGGCCGCGATCCATTTCGGCAGCGTTGACCGCGTCAATACGGCGACAAGCCGGATTGAGACCCAGCGCGCCGTCTACGACAGATCCACGGTCAAAAACCGGTTTTTGAATTTTGTCGGCCGGGTCGTCGATAGGGATATCTCGCCCGATAAAATGGGCTGGCGCGCGATAGACGCGATCGCCGCGCCGCCGGGCCACACCGACGCCGAAATCATTCTCTCCCATCACGCGCGCGGGGCGCTGAAGCTTAGGACGGGCGGAAGCGTCAAATTCGGCGAGGACGCCGGCCCCATACGGATTATGATGGAGCGGGCGAACTCCGGCGGCATAATAAATCTTTATTCGGGGCAGCGCTACGCCGAGGATATGAGAACGGCGATCAATACCGCGATATTCAAGTTTGACGATACGCCTATGGGAAAGGCGCGGCAGGCTGTTTTAGCGGAACGGCAGCAAGAACTGGGCGTGAAAGGCGCGACATTGGGACTCCGTTTCCTCGGCGTTGAGGATATATTTCAACGCATGGCGGACTGCGATAACGCCGCCGAAATGAGCGTCCTAGTCAAAGAACTGCAAGACGTGCGGGGCGAGCTGGCGGACGCCGGGAATACATACGACCCCGTGGGCATAGCCCATAAAGCTGTGAAAGCGGAAAAGAAAGGCAAAACGAAAGCGGAAACGAAAACGATTGACGAGAATGAGGACAAACGGAAGCTCACACGCAAAGCCATCAGAGGCGAAATAGAGGGCTGTGTCAATGATAAAGCAATAAAGAGGGGCGCCAAAGAAACTGACGAGGACTATGTCAAACGGATGCAGGGGAACGCGCGGACGGGCCTAGTCGTGTATGAGAGACATCAGTTGCACAACAGAGCCTGCGCCGCGCTGACGCTTAAAGAGGAAGGGAGGGAGTCCTTCGGCCAGAAGCTTAACCATGTGGTTCCGGAGAGTATGGCGGCCATGAGGGCGCGGATGACTGAACGCTACGGAGGAATGCTTCACGAAGGAAAGGTTTCGTCCAATAAGATTCCGCCCCAAGTGCGCGAGGGTCTCATCGACGCCGCGGAAGTCAATATACTGCGCATGTTTCAGGAACAGGTCCCGCCGGTCGACTTTAAAACGTACCTTGAGCGGCTGGACGACGCGGATTCTCCCGAGCGTCAGGAGTGCGTGCGGGTACTGGGCGCCGCCGTGGCGAACGCCAAAATTACCGTGGACGGCAAACAGATTCAGCCCGCTCAAGGCGCCCCAAACGAAGACGCCGCAGTCACGAAACAGCGGGGCGAGGCATTCGCGGGCGTTTTGATCGGCGCCTTCAAAGAGAGAGTGGAAGCCCTTGAGAAGGACGGCAAAAAAATCGGCGCCGACGGCTATTTGGCCGAGCGGTCCCAAGGCATGGCCCGGTTGGATCTGGCAGGGATAGCGCAGAGAGAGGTCAGCTCCGAGGCCGCCACGGCGACGGACCGCGTCATAAAAAACGACAGTGTGGATCGCCTTTTTGGCAACGTGCCGCGGGGCAGAAGCGTGCGCGTGAACCGCACGGAAGGCATGAAACTCGAGGTGTCCGGGGAGATGTCCGGAGTAGAGCTCACCGGGTCGCTGGGACTGACCAGCGCCGACGAGTTCATCCTCACCCAGAGCGAGAAAGGGCGTTACGGGGTTGTGGTGTCCGGCGCTTTGGGCGCGAAGCTGACAGCGGGCGCCAGCTATGCCGACACGGTGTCGGTAGAGGCTGCGCTGGCCGTGACGGGTACCCGGGGCGTGCAGTTCAACTTTGAGAATCAGGAACAATGCCGCCAATTCATGGGCGGGCTGCTGGCGGTGAACGACCTGACTCCGGAGCAGATGATGGGGCGGGTTCAAAGCATATCCACCGTCAACGCCATCAGCGCGGAGGCCAGTATCTCCGCCGAAGTCAAACCGCTTGAATTCGCTGAATCCGTCGTCGAGAAGGCGACCAGCGCCCGGGACGCGGCGGGAAAATTGTTTGTTCCCGAAGGCGACAAAGCCGCCGAAGACGGAAAAAAGATCATTGACGCGCAGCTGACGGCATCCGCATCCATCGGCGGCGAGCATACAACGGAAAGAATCTCCCCCACGCGAAAGAAGATTACCACGAAACTGACAATGCAAGCCGGCGTCGAAGGGGAGTTTTCGGCGGCTGTGACGGAGAAATTGTCGAAAGAAGCGAAGTTTGAGGCGCACGCGATCAGGCAAACCTCTCTGGAGCGCGAATACGACGGCGAGGTTTTGACGGGCGCGAAGAGCGTGAGAACCTTCAAAATCGAAGCGCTGAAACTGACGGGTACCGATGATCAGGAGGATTATCGAAAAAGGTATGAGCGTGTGGAGAATGCCAGGACGCTGATGAAGGAGCAGGGCGTCGTCAACGATGAGCTGCTTAAAAAGATTGCTGATATGGAAGATTCCGATGAGCTTGAATTTGACATAACTTCAGAAATGGTGCAGTCGTCGCTGGATAAATATGAAGCGGAAACGAACCCGATCCGCAGGATGATGATGCTGAACGACCGCGAGAATTTCCGGGCAAGCGCGATCGAGATGCGCCAAAACGTGAACGCTGTCGCTCAGTCCCTGTCAAAAGAGGCTGAACACGACCCTGACGAGGAAAAAGAAGAAGAGAAAAATGAAGACGAACCTGGTCTCGTCGAACAGGGTATAGATGCCCTAAAAGAGACCGCCGGCGGAAAAGCCGTCGGGGGCGTCATACAGGATCTCAGTGACGAACTAAGTCGTACCGACGCCGTAAAGTTTGCCCAGCATGCCGGAAATGCTGTTGGGAACGCTGTAAACGAAGCCGAAACATTCGTCAATGGAACCAAAGAGACCGTCGAAGGGTTCGCCAATGGAACCATAGACAAAGGCCAAGAGGCCGCTGTGGAAGCCGGCAGGCGCATGGGGCTTGGCGGCGGAGGGGGCTCAGGCATTATTACCCAGACGGCGGAGCGGGTGACGGGCGTCGTCCAGGCCGGAGAGGATATGATGAAGAAAGCGTTAGACAAAGTACCCGTGAAGGTAAAATTTTCCGTGAGCGGCGAGAACAGCGCAGCGGCGACTCAAACCGTCACTTACCGGGCCAGGGACGTCATTGTGGGCACGTTCGCGATGGAAACGCCCAACGCGCGTACGACCAGGCTGGAGCAGGAAAGGCTGGAGAAGGAGGCAAAAGCAAAAGCGGAGGCGGAAGCGGAAGCGGAAAGGCTGAAGGCAGAGGCGGAAAAAGCGGAAGCGGAAGCTAAGCCGGAAACCTTGGAGGACGCGGCTGCCGCAGCCGCGGCGGAAAAAGCCGCCGCCGACGAGGCCGCCCGGGAAGAAGCCGCCAACGCGCCCCCCTACGTCTCGAACGTGGATACCCAAATCCTGAACGACTTTCTGCGGGACTGCGATTTTACGAAGCAGGGACTCATTAATCATTTTGGCGGCGTACATGAAATCGCGTCCAAATTCATCGAGGCCACCGAGGCGCAGCAAGCGAAGATGAGCGACGAGCAGCGAGAGGAGTACAAGAAGTTCAAGACCGTGGCGGACGCGCTGAAACCGCTCGATGAAATGTTCTCTCCCGATAAAGATCAGAGTGAATACGACGCGCTGCCAGACGATAAGGCCAGGGCGGATATGTTCGCCGACAAATTAGACGAGGCGGTTGCTCACGCCCAGAAAGGCACGCCGCTGCGGTATAGGAAGTACCCGGAGATCAATAACGAGGATATTGACCAATGGATTAATAAAGGCCGCCTGACCGAGCAAAACATCAACCCTGACGAAGCCCAAAAGCGGCTTATCGGCAATTTCGGCGCGGTGGACGGTATCGTGCGCGGGTTCCAGGAGGCCGTGGCGTCCCAAATCAAAGCAATGTCTCCCGCCGAAAAAGAAGCATATCAAAAAAGGAAAGCCTTGGTAGACGCGCTGAAACCGCTCCACGCGGTTTTCACGGATGAAGCCGGCCGCTCGGAATACGACGGTATGGATCCGGAAGCGCAGAAGAACCGGTTCAAGGAGAAACTGGACGCGGCGGCGCTGCAGGCGATGGAAGGCGCAAGGAACTTCAATAAGCCGGGCACACGCACGTCCTTCAGGGATTTACAAGACGAACACGGCGCGAAGCCAAAGGCGCGGCCGGAGCGGTCAACGCGGACAACGGCGCCGTTAAACGAACGCTTAGACGCGACGCCAAAGGAACAGCAGCGCCGCGTTGGCGTTGGCGCGCGGCGGTGACAGACTGTCCGGAGAGCGGCGGAAGGGTGCGCAAATAATACACGGGACGGGAACCTGGATTCCGGGCTTGACCCGGAATCCAGGTTCCTTGGTTTATCGCTTTTGGATTCCGGGACAAGCCCGGAATGACAAGATATGATAGTTTCCGGACGGTTCCGGGCGGCAGAATCGCCCCTACAGGTACGGCATACACGGTACCGTAGGGGCGGCATTCTGCCGCCCGAAAACCCGGAATCCATTCCTTTTGACACAGGGGGACGTTTCCTTTGTCTCTCCTAAGAGGGTACAAAGGAAACGCCCCCTGTGTTATCCAGCCGCGTCGTTCGAGGCCCCACGAACCGCGGGCGCGCCGCGTATTACACAATCGCCGCGCGCATAATCGCCTCGTCGGTGATCTCCTCACCGACAAACTCGCCGGTGATACGCCCGTCGCT
>JAISDM010000300.1 GCA_031264885.1 Peptococcaceae bacterium
AAGCGGATTTTCACGGGGATCAGCTGTGTGACTTTGGAATAGGTCCCGCTCGTGGTCAGCCCGGTGTTTGCCCCGGTCAAGGCGGCTTGTGTGGCGCTCTCTATTTCGGAGACATAGCCCTCGAATCTCTTGCCTCTATGGGCGTCCAGGCGCACCTCGACCGATTGCCCGGCCGCCACCCTGCTGATCTCGGTTTCTTCGATGTTCGCCAGAATAAAGACGTCGGCGGTATCGGCGATGACCGCCACAACGCTTGTCTGCGCCACCAGCTGGTTTTCGGCCGCGCCGATTTTCACGACCTTGCCCTGGGCCGGCGACCTCAGATAAGCGCCCGTATCGATCCTGCCGATGATCTCGTTTTCCTTCACGAGATCGCCCTCTTTAACGGTCAGGCGCGACAGCGCGCCCGCCAGACTCGGCGCGACATTGTAGGTCTTGCTCGCGACCTTCGCGTTGTTGGTTTCAAAATACGTATGGTCCTGCCAATAGACATAGCCCCAAATCCCCGCGCCGGCGAATATCGCCGCGGCCACGGCGCCGGCAATGATGTTCTTCGTCTTGCGGCTCATTTTCTTTTTCTCACTCATCCTCAACAACCCCTTTTGAAAATTGACTGTTATATAAATCGGCGTAGAATCCCCCCGCCGACAACAATGTCTCGTGATTGCCCTGCTCGATAATGTCGCCGTCATTCATGACAAAAATCGAGTCCGCGTCTTTAATCGTGGACAGTCTGTGGGCTATGACGAAGCTCGTCCGCCCCTTCATCAGATGGTTCATCGCGCTTTGTATCAGGATCTCCGTTCTCGTATCGACGCTGGACGTCGCCTCGTCCAGAATCAGAATTTTCGGATCGGCGAGGATCACCCGCGCGATGGTGAACATTTGCTTTTGCCCCTGTGAAATATTGCTCGATTCCTCATTCAGCACCATCTGGTATCCGCCGGGCAGCGTTCGTATGAACTCGTCGCAGCGCGCGGCTTTCGCGGCGTTTATGACCTCCTCGTCGGTCGCGTCAAATGTGCCGTAGCGAATGTTCTCCATAATGGTGGCGTTATAAAGCCATGTGTCCTGTAGTACCATTCCGAATTGGCCGCGCAAATTCGCCCGGGTAAAGCTGTAGATGTCGTCGCCGTCGATCCGGATCTTTCCGCCGTTTATGTCGTAGAAACGCATTAAGAGTTTGACGATTGTGGTTTTTCCCGCCCCGGTGGGGCCGACTATGGCGATTTTTTGCCCGCTGGCGACGCTCGCCGTAAAATTGTGGATGATGATTTTTTCGGGCGTATAGCCAAAACGCACATTCTCAAAAGTCACGTTTCCCTCGGTTTTTGTCGGGGCAGCCGCGTCGTCCTCCAAGGGCTCCTCCGCTTCCTCCAGGAACTCAAACACCCTTTCGGCGGCGGCGACGGTGGACTGGAGCGTGTTGGACACGTTTGCGATCTGCATGATGGGCTGTGTGAAATTCCGCATATATTGGATAAACGCCTGAATGTCGCCGATATCGACCTTGCCCCGCGTCGCCAGGTATCCGCCCAGGACGCAAACGATCACATAGCCCAAATTGCCCACGAATTGCATCACCGGCGGCAAAACGCTCGTCAGAAACTGCGATTTCCACGCGGAGGTTTGAAGCTCGTCATTGACGGCCGCGAACCGTTCCTTCGCCTCATCCTCGCCGTTGAACGCCTGCACGATATTGTGCGCGGAATAGCTTTCCTCGATGATCCCGTTGATCTCGCCCAGGGATTTCTGCTGCTGGGCGAAAAACACCCTCGAATTCCTCAGCACGGCCATCATGATCCCGAAAGAAACGGGGATGACGATCAGTGCCGTGACCGTCATAAGCCAGCTGATCGAGAGCATCATGCACAGGACGCCGGCAACGGTGACGCCGGAGGTGATGATCTGCGTCACTGTTTGGCTCAGCGTCGTTGAAACAGTGTCCACATCGTTGGTGACGCGGGACAGCACCTCGCCCCGGGGGCGGGTGTCATAGTAATTCAGCGGGATTTTGTTCATTTTTTCGGAGATGCTCTTCCGCAAGCGATAGGTCACGTCCATCGATACTTTGCTCATCAAATAGCCTTGGATGAACGAGCAAAGGAACGAAACAAGATATAAGCCGACCAGTAAGATTATGATTTTGCCGATGTATCCGAAATCGGTCAGAAGCCCCGTCCCCGCCATATACGCGATCAAGCCCTCGTAGAGCTTCGTCGTCGCCTTGCCGAGAAGCTTTGGGCCGACAATGGAAAAAACAGTGGAGAGGACGGCGCAAAACATAACGACGAACACGGTCGTTCTGTGCGGTATGACATACGCGATGAGTTTTTGGACGGTTTTGGAGAAGTCCTTTGCCCTTTCGGCGGGCGCTCCCATGCCGCCCATGGGGCCGCCGCCCCCCATCGGGCCGCCTCTCATGGGGCCGCCGGGGCCGCCTGGGCCGCCTGGGCCGGGACCGCCAGGATCGCCGGGGCTGCCCGCGGAGGGGCGTTTTTGCGCTTGTTCAGCCATTTTCACTCAGTTCCTTTTCCGAAAGTTGAGATTCCGCGATCTCCTTATACACCGCGCAGGTTTGCAGCAATTCCTTATGCGTCCCCCTGCCCGCGACGGTTCCGTTATCCAGAACGATGATCTGCTGCGCGTCCATAATCGTGCTGATGCGCTGCGCGACGATGATCAGAGTCGCTCCCCGGATCTCCCGCCGGATCGCCGCCCTTAAAGCGGCGTCGGTTTTGAAGTCCAGGGCCGAAAAACTGTCGTCGAATACATAAACCGGCGCGTTCTTAACAATCGCCCGGGCGATGGACAACCGCTGCCGCTGCCCGCCGCTGACGTTTGTGCCGCCTTGACTGATTTCACTGTCAAAGGCGTCGGGCCGCGCCTCGATAAACTCCAGAGAGCGGGAAATCTCCGCGGCTTTCCGCATCTGCTCATCGCTCGCGTTTGGATCGCCGTACAGCAGATTGGATCTGACAGTTCCGGAAAACAGCATGCTCTTCTGAGGGATATAGCCGATTTTGTCCCGCAGATCGCGAATCGGAAGCTCGCGCAAATCGACCCCGCCTATTTTGATCTGCCCGCCGGAAACATCATAGAAGCGCATCAGCAGATTCATCAGTGTGGATTTGCCCGACCCCGTCGTTCCGATGACCGCGGTCGTCTCCCCCTCTTTCGCCGTAAAACTGATCTTGCGCAGAACCTTATCCCCCGCGGGATACGCAAAGTCCACATCGCGGAACTCAATGTCCGCGCCGGAAGAGCGCCCGGTCCCCTCGTCGGGGACGCTCGATTCCGTTTCCAGAACCTCTTTTATACGCTCCGCCGAAACCGCCGCCCTCGGTATCAATATAAACATCATCGCAAGCATCAGAAACGACATCAAGATCAGCATGGAATATTGCATAAACGCCATCATATCGCCGACATCCGTTTGAAAGGCGGAGACCTGATTGCTGCCGACCCAAATGATGATTACCGTCGTCAGATTCATCACCAGCATCATAAAGGGCATCATGACCGCCATCACCCGGTTGATAAAAAGGTTCGTTTCGGTCAGGCTGACATTCGCAGCGTCAAACCTGCTTTCCTCAAACTTCTGTGTGCTGAAGGCCCGCGTTACAAGCATCCCGTCGAGATTCTCCCGCGCCACCGTATTGATCCGGTCAACCAGCTGCTGCACCAATTGGAATTTCGGCACGGCGACCAGAAAGACAAACAGGATCAGCAGGATCACGACCCCCACCGAGCCGCCGATCACCAAGGTCATGGACGTCGATTTCGTCAGAGCGTTAAACACGCCGCCCGCCCCTAGAATCGGAGCATATATCACCATCCGGATCCCCATGACAAGCAGCGTCTGGATCTGCGTTATGTCGTTCGTCGTGCGCGTGATCAGGCTTGAGGAGCCGAATTTGTCGATCTCCGCGCTGGAAAAACCCTGCACCCGATTGAATACGTCCAATCGCATGTCATGGGAAACGCCCGCCGCGATCCGCGCGGCAAAGAATCCCATAATAACCGACGCCGCCGCTCCCACCAGGGTTACGATCAGCATCTTGGCGCCGCACTCCCAAATAAAAGCGGAATCCCCGATCGCCACGCCTTTGTTTACCATTTCGCTCATATAATCCGGCAGGGCCAGGTCACAATTCGCCTGAACGACGAGCAAGGCGACGGCGAGCAGCAACATTCCCGCGTAAGGCTTCAGGTATTCGATTACTTTTGACATTCCGCCATCATACCTATCTTTAATTGATCGTTCCGCTCAAGATATATCGTCACGATAAAATTCGAGAGCTCGCCGGTCCGGATCGCCTGATTGGATATCTTGCCGACCGTGCCGGCGACCGTCAAATCGAGGGGATTCACGTAAACGGGGAGCGGTTCGCCTGCCGTGAATTTCTCTATCTCAAATTGATCGACGGGCACTTCCAAAATCAGACGGCTGTAGTCGATGACGTCCATAATCTTCTGCCCTATGGCCGGGGTTGTCCCTTCGTGTATCCACACATCCGCCACCGTGCCGTCTGTTTCGGCAAGCACCCGCCGTTTGGACGCGGCGCTTTCGGCCGCGTCCGCCGACGCTTGCGCCTGTAAGAGCTGCGCCTTCGCGGCGTTGAGATTCTGCCTGCTTTGGGCGTCCGCGTTCTCATAGGTGTTTTCGGCCTGGGCGTATTGCCCCCGCGCGGCGACGAACGCGCTCTCCGCCTGTTCGTACTGTACTTGCGGGATTGCGCCTTCCTCGTAAAGCGCGGCCATTCGGTCCAGGTTGCTCTCTGCGTCATTGAGAGCGGCGGCGGCAATGTCGAAGGCGGCCCGCGCCGCGATCACGCCGCCGGAAACCGCAAGCTCCGCCTTCTCCAAATTGGCCTGGGCGACCGCGACGCCGGCGTCCGCCAGCGCGATTTGGGCGGCCACATCGCTGTCGTCAAAGGCGAAAAGCACATCGCCCTTATGGACGGCCCCGCCCTCGCTCACATAGATCTCCGTGACGGTCAAGGCCATGCCCGCAGCGCAGTTTTGCTTGTTTTCCGCGTCGATGTTACCGCGGTATGTATATACGGCCTCTGGGATTTCCTCTTGGGGAACGGCGGCGGCTGGATCGGATTGGGCAAAAACTCCGCACCCGGCCAGCAGAACACATAAGACCGCCGTCAAAATCAAATACCTCTGATTCAAATTTAAATTCAATTGTGAAAATCCTCCTTATGACTGAATTCATTCGATCTCTCCGCGAAAAAACGCGCCTGAGCAAGCATGAGCCGGATCCGGATTTACGGGCCAGACTGTCCGAAAACGCACCCTAGATATTCCCAACACACAATATATGGGGTCCTTCGGTTGAAACGACACGCTATATATTGTGTTAACGATGCGATTTTTGACGTTTTCGGACGGTACCGGGCGGCAGGATGCCGCCCCTACGGCGCCGATAATGATGATGCCGCTGGTCCCCTACGGTACCGTGGCAATGCATCTGTAGGGGCGGCATCCTGCCGCCCGCCTTTGCGGGACGCGCCACCCCTGTTATTCCGGCGTCATATCTTTGTCATCCGAACCCTCCGGCGTCATATTGTGTCATTCCGGGCTTGTCCCGGAATCCAGGTTCCTTGGTTTATCATTTTTGGATTCCGGGTCAAGCCAATATCGCCTAAGCGATCATCTTGCTCACGAAATCCTCAACCGTTTTTGTCTCCTTATCGGAGAGCGTGACGCCGGCGCCCTTGCCGCCGAGCATCGTGTGATTGCGGGCGAGAAGACGGAGTGCCAGCATCTCTTCACGCACGTTGATCCCGCGCGTTTTCAAAACAGCGGCAATTTTCTTGGCGCCGTTCATGCCTCCCGCCGTTGAGAAAGCGGCTGCGGCGCCGACGGTTTCGGGATTCAGACCCGCCAGGTAAGCTTTCAGCTCCTTGTCGATGTCCCACGCGTATACGCCGCCGCCGATAAACAACAGATCGACAGGCTCGGAAATCGGAACGTCCACCGATTCGGCCGTGACGCCCGCCGCCTTCGCGATAAGCTCCGCGGCCGCCTTCGTGTTCCCTCCGCGGGATTGGTAACGAACAGCAATCTTCATTTTCATCATGACTCCTTTCTGAAATCGTATGTGTCCCGTCAAAGGGCCAAAATCAGTATCCCTTCGCGCCGAGGACGCGGCAAATAATATCCGCGAACGCCTGGGCGTTCTGCCGCCGCTCCGAATCGCTCAAATCCGCGATTTTCGGCATAAATCCCGCCGCGCCCTGTACGATGAACATGGCGGTTTCTCTTGGGTGTTCGCAATGCAGAGAACCGTCCGCGTTGCCCTGTTCGATGAGCGATATGAGCAGCGGAATCATCGAGGTTGAAATTTTTGCCCTGCAATGCTCAACGATTGCCGGATCGGAGGCAATGCCCTCAGCCAGTTTGTCGTATATCTCAAAATCATCTTTACATTCAAACTTGTTTTCAAAAATCAAATTCAGGCGGTCCAGCACAGAACCCCGCGCTTCTTTCAGAATCTTATGGAATATCTCCAACCGCTCGTCGGACAGCTGATCAAAGACCGCGTACAGAATCTCCTGCTTGGATTTGAAGTAGTGATAGACGAGTCCCGACGCTACATTTATTTTTCTGGAAATATCGGCCACTTGCGTTCCGTCGAAACCGTGCTCGACAAACAACGCGCGCGCCGTATCTATGATTTCCTGTCTTCGTTCTTCAACGGGCTTCGTAATCCTTGCCATCAAAAAACCTCCTTGTTTCAGACTGGTTGAACCGGCAATGAATATAATATAACACAACGATTGAATTCAGTCAATCTGTATAATTTGGAGGCATCCATTCTCCGTCATTCCGTCATTCCGGGACAAGCCCGGCAATATTTAGGGTGCGTTTCCATGTTGTGTTTCGCTGCAAAGATATTGCGTTTCCGGACGGTCACGGGCGGCAGGATGCCGCCCCTACGGTACCGTGAATGATGTGTCTGTAGGGGCGTCATTCTGCCGCCCTCTTTGACAGACGCGAATCTTCAAACTGCGAATCGCCGCGGTTCATTTATGCGTCTCGCTCCGGGCGAACAGCCAGGTGCCAACCGCGAGAAATACGGCGGTCAAGCCAACAATAGCGGCAAATGTAATTGCCGGGTTAAACATTACTACCGCGCCGTATTCGGGCGTTCCGGCATAGACCACCGCCCTTACGAGGTCGAGGCAGTACGTCATCGGCATGAGACGGCTGAGCACGAGCAGCGCGCCGCTTGACGCGTTAATCGGGATAATCGCCCCGGACAGAAACATCTGCGACATTGGGATCAGCATGATCGCCATATTCACCGCTTTCCTGTTTTTGACCGCGCCGATGATGAGCATCCCGAACGCGCCCGCCGCGAGGCACATCAATGGCGACAGCGCAAGTATCGCCAAAAGCTGTCCCGCGCTGATGGAAATGCTCATAAGCAGCCCGACGGCCAGCGTGCCGGCACATGACAGGATCGCTGTGAACGCCGATCCGAGAATGGTTCCGATCACGATTGAGTACCGTGAGACAGGCGCGATCAGCATCTCCTGGGTGAAGTTTGTTTCCCTGTCTTCCACGAGGCTCGACAGCCCCTGGGATGTCACCATAAACAGCATATTGACCAGCATGCCCACGAGCATAAACTGCCCGTAGTCGAAGCCGAGGCCGCCCGCCATATTCTGCGACAGGTTTCCGCCGATCATACCCATCATAATGATGGGCATGACCAGGCTCATAATCAGCGCGCCGGGTGATTTGAGCGTCAGCAGGATTCCTCGCGCCACAATCGTCGCTATCGCGTTCACCTCTTGCGGAAGGCCGGATTTGCGCTGCCGCGGGATGGTTTTGCTTTGGGAAGCAAAACCCTGATTCATTGTGAGTTCGGTCATTACGCGACACTCCCTTCTGTTTTGTTCAGATATTCGATGTATGCCTCCTCAAGTGTCGGCAGACATACCCTTGGCGTGGGATCGTACTTAAGCGTCCTCTTCAAATCTTCCGGCGGGCAGCAGGCGGCGATTTTGCCGCGGCTGATGATGCAGACTTTATCCACATGCTCCGCTTCGTCGATATAGTGGGTCGTCAGGAAGACCGTCGTCCCGTTCTCGCGGCGCGTCCTGTTGATGTAGTCCCACAGACCGCGCCGCGAAACCGCGTCAAGCCCCGTCGTAGGCTCGTCTAAGAACAGGATTTTTGGCGTGTGAATCAGGGTGCGGATGATCTCCAGTTTGCACTGCATACCGCCGGACAGCTTCTTGATCGGTTTGAAGACCGCGTCCGCGATGCCAACGATCTCGGCGAGCTCCATCACCCGTTCGCGGTACGGTTTCGGCATCAGCCTGAACGTCGGGCGATAGCCGTACACGCCGTACAGACAGGCGTGGAAGCGGATGTTTTCCTCGGCTGAGAGCTGCGGGTCAAAGCTCGGCTGCTGAAAGATGATGCCTATGTTCTCGCGGACTTTTTTCGCCTGCTTTATGACGTCATAGCCCGCGATGACCACTTCGCCGCCGGTCGGCGCAAGCGTCGTCGTGAGGATTGAGATGGTCGTGGTTTTGCCTGCGCCGTTGGGGCCTAAGAACGCGAAGAACTCTCCCTCGCCTACCGAGAAGCTCACCCCGTCCACGGCGTTGACTTGCGCCCTCTCATAACGCTTTACAAGGTTGTTGACTTCAAGAATTTTTTCCATAAAAAATGACCTCCGTTTGATGTGATGGGTACAGAATACCGCGTCAAATTAAACGGAGGTTAAATTGAGTTTAAACGCAATGTAAACGCGAGACATAGACAGTTTAATTTATTACCGTGAAACTCAATTTGAGGCGAAGCACGCCTTTGCTGAGTGAAGCTTTTTCTAAAGAACTCGTTGCTTATGGTTGAATTGGTGGCGGAAAGAAGATAAGTATTGGCCCGAACAATCACTTGTGAAGCTGCTAAATAGGTATGAACTTATGTCGTGAAAACCTAGGTTCATATAAAGACCGAATAATAGCATCGCGGTAAACATTACCTTCCGGCAAGTTCATCGCGGAAAAGGCTTCTTGAATTTTATAAACGGTGGTGCAGTGTTCTTCCTTTACATCAAGCGGACGAATGGCGCCATCGGCATTTGGAGCTTCTGTATAGTCGTAAGAAACAAAGTGGATTGACGCGGGTTGTGTCGGGAATTCCGGTATTTTTTCTTTACCACCAAGCCGCCGCAATACACGTTCATAAATCGACTGCGGACAGACAAAATATAAGCCTGTCCTGCATAAATCTTCGCGTTGAAGTACTTGTCCTTTGTAAATAAGTTGCGGAATAATCCGTTTCGATACGTTTTCCCAATTGAATCCTACAGTGTCGCCTACAATTTCACGGCGGGCAGCAAGTCCCTTCCTCGCAGTTCGGTAATTACCCGTCGTGTCTATGGTTTGAACCTCTATTGCGGTGAATTCAACAAGCTCGCCAGAGGCATTTAACCGCGCAAGAACCCAATCAACGAAATATGAGCCTGTGCCTCCCCGCTGCGGAAGCCTTAACTCCCCGCCCCACCCGTGTCCAAAGACAGCGACAGCGCCATTTTCGGTTTCGGATTTTTCGATGGCGGCTCGTCCCGCATACAGCTTTAAGCTCTGACCAAAGGCCATATTTGAAATCGTGGAAAGCACCTTGTAGTCGTCTGCATAAAGGCGTACGGGACAGCAAATCACACTTGGCGCGTTATCAGCTTTTTGCCGAATGGCGCAAACGCCGGAAAGCATTCCGTCGCGGGACAACACCTTTGTGCATTGGCTGCCCAAGAATGGGCAAATCCCGCTTGCGGCAGCTTTCATTGCAACATCCGATTTGTCCTCTGCGCGGTATCCAAAAAATTCCGTTATGTACCCCGACATTTAGACAACCTCCGAAAATACTGATTTTATAGCCAGCCCTACCGCATTTGCCAGCAGCGGAGGCACCGCATTACCGACTTGGGCAAATTGTTGCGCCTGTGTTCCGGTAAACACAAAATGGTCGGGGAATGATTGAATACGCGCCGCTTCCCGAACGGTAAAAGACCTTTCCTGCTCATAATGGAAATACGCGCCCCAATGCGGGTCGCACTTAGTCAAAATCGTTGAGGCCAAACCCTTCGGGTCAACTCTGCCATAACGCTTCGTATGATCAGATTTTCTTGCGAATTTCATTCCTCTCGGAAGAAGTTCATCCGGGATATCAGTCCAGTTTCCGCCCGGTTTAATATATTGAAGCCGCTTAATATTTATATCAGCCAAGCGTGGAGCTTCATGGTTCACAACGCCAATTGAGCCAGTCCGCGCCCTCTTTTGGAAATCGCAAGTCGCTTCGCTGTGATAATCCTTAATCGGTTTTCCTTGCTCCCCGTTTTTCAATGGCGGTAAATCGCTGAGAGCTTCATAGACAGTTACAAAGTTTGAATCGGTTTCTGGGGCAGGCATTTTCACAAGTGATTGCCCATTAAAAGTCGCTGTGAAATTCGGTCGGATTGGGGCGTGGTACACAGGTTCAGGGAAAACCAACGCAGGAACATTTTTTCCACGTAATCCGATAATAACAGTCCTCCATCGCATCTGCGGAACACCGTAATATGCCGCTCCCAAAATACGAACATCTGCGCCGTAACCCAATTCAGCCAAGGCATTTAGTATTGCGTGGAGTGTTTCGCCATCTTCAAAAGAAACCAGTCCGGGAACGTTCTCAATCAATACAGCTTTGGGCGCAAAGGCGTCAACAAACCTAAGATACTCTTTGAACAAATGGTTGCGTTCATCAAGCATTGTCCTAACAGGAGCGTTGATTGAAAAGCCTTGACACGGAGGACCACCCGCAATGAGGTCAAGTTCTTCACGCTCAATGTGTAATTCGTTTAGTATCTGCGTTGGGTCGAGCGTCTTTACGTCTGCCGTTAAGACTTTCGTGCCGGGATGATTTTTGCTGTATGTTTGGGCATATTCGGGAATGATTTCATTCGCCAACAGACCGTGAAAGCCCGCTTCGGTTAGCCCCTCGGACAAACCGCCCGCGCCGGCAAATAAATCTATAAAGCTCAAATCGCTACTTGACATATACGATCTTTCCTTTCGCCTATCCTTGCGGGGATTTTATGCTTTATGGCTGTACAAGTCCTAACGGTCATGATTGTTGCCCGAAGTATCGCGCTCGAACTACATTATATCATCCGGCAGCGTCACTGTAAACACCGTGCCTTTCCCTATTTCGCTTCTGACCGTGACGCTTCCGCCGTGAAGCTCAATGATTTTTCTGACGAGGGACAGCCCGAGGCCGTTGCCGCCGGCGGCCCGGTCCCGGCTCTTATCCGCTTTATAAAACCGCTCGAAGAGGCGCGGCAGGTCGGATTCCGCAATGCCCGCGCCGTCGTCCTCGATCGTGACGGTATTGTCTTTCAGCGTGATTTTGATGTTGCGGTTCGTAAACTTAATCGCGTTATGCAAAAGGTTCACCCACGCCTGAGAAAGCAGGTCTTCATCGGCGTTTATGACGCGCTTCTCCGCGTCCAGCTCCAGGCTGATGTTTTTTGCCGCCCACTGGGGCTCCAGCATCAGCGCGATCTCTTGCAGCTGTTTATCCAGACGGAAGTTTTGCGGATTCAGCGGTTTCTTCTCACTGTCGAGGGCGGAGAGTTTCAGCAGGTTGTCGCTCAAACTGGACAAACGTTTGGTTTCCGCTTCGATGATCTCCGCGTAATGCCGCCGCTCTCCGGCGGTCAGCGCGTCGTTTTTCAGAAGCGCGGCAAACCCGCCGATACTCGTCAGCGGCGACTGTATCTCGTGGCTGACATTGGATATGAAATCCTGCCGCATTGTTTCCAGATCGCCCAAATTCCGCGCCATTTTGTTGAAAGCGTCCGTCATTTCGCTGAACGGGCTGAAGGTGTCCTCGTCGCTGAGGAACACGTTAAAATTGCCGCGGGCTATCTCGCTCAGCGCGTCGATGATGCGTGTGTGGGGGTTGTCGTCCCGGCGGAAGTGCCTGAATCTGTGTTCGCGGGCTGTGAGCATGATCCACATAAGCAGCATAAATGACGCTATGCCCGCGGCCGCGCTGACAAAAACATTGGGCAGCCACAAGCTGTGCAGGGCGATCAGGCCGCTTATGGAGACGACTGAGGACAGTATCCCGGCTGCGATGATGAGCGGGCTCGGTCTGTAGTTCGGCTTCGGATTCGGGTCCGATTTCGGTCCCGGTTTCATAGGACCGTCTCCAAGCGGTAGCCCAGGCCGCGCACGGTGGTAATTCTGAAGCCGTATTTTTCCGGCGGGAACCGCTCGCGCAGCCGCCCGATGTGAACGTCGAGGGTTCGCTCGTTCCCGCCGAAATCATAGCCCCAAACGTCCTCAATCAGCGAATCGCGGGAAAAAGTCCGCCCGGGGCTGCCCGCGAGCTTGAACAGCAGCTCGAACTCTTTCATCGGAATATCCTCGCTCACTCCGTCAACGCTCACGCTGTAACTGCCTTTGTCAATCACGAGCTTCCCCGCCGCCGCCGATTGCGGTGTTTCGATTTTGTAGCGCCTGAGCAGCGCCTTGACGCGCAAAATCAATTCGTCGCCCTCGAAGGGCTTCGTCAGGTAATCGTCCGCGCCGAGTTCAAATCCCTTGACCTTTGACGACAGATCCGCTTTCGCCGTAAGCAGCAGAATGGGCAGATTTTCGTAGTATTTCCGCAGATTCCGCATCAGTTCGCAGCCGTCCATATTCGGCATCATAATATCGACGACCGCCAGCGCGGGCGAGTCCTCCATCTTGCTCAGCGCGCCGCGCCCGTCAGGGGCTTCGATTACGTCGAAGCCGCTGTTCCTCAGGAGCGTTCCGACAAGCTCGCGGATATGCGGATCGTCGTCCACAACCAAAATTTTGCTCATATACGTCGCCTCGCGTTATTCAGATGTTCTTCTATAATATAACAAGTGTACCGCGCAAATGTAAACGGAGGTTAAACGATATCTGCGAATCGCAGTTAAACAATATGCGGTGAGTTTGATCCGCCGCTAAGCAAATAGAGGCAATACTGGTTCATGGATATGCCCTCCTGCTTTGACCTCTCCGCGAGCGATTTATGAAGTGACTTGGGTATGCGCAGCTTAAATTGCCCGCTGTATTCCTCGGCGCTCGCCGGCTCTGGTATCGGCACATCACTATCCAGACATGCCTCGAACCAGCTTTTTTTCGCGTCTTCTATCATCTTCAGTCCTTTGTCAACCGTTTCCGCGCAAGTTATACAGCCGGGCAGTTCCGGGCACTGCAAAGCGTAACCGCCTTCCGCGGCGTCTTTGACAATCTCAATTTTGTAGTTCAGGCCCATATAATATTGAATATCTTTCATAATCATCCATTAACCTCACTTTCAAAGTCTACTATGGCGTTTTTCACCATCTCGACATACGTTTTGTTTATAGGATAGCTTTGCGGAATTGTAATGGGCATTTTCCCCGCTTTTCTAAAAGTGACATGGCTGCTGCCGCCTCTGGGCGCGGTTGCCGTATAACCCATACTATCGAGAATCTTTGCCAATTCGTCAAAACGTAAATTCTTATCAAGGGAGAATATTTCTTTGATAAGTTTATCTAATTTACTCACGGCGTCACCCCCATTCATAATACTATGGTGTCATATATGGTGTCAATATGGATTTCTACCGATTTATTGATTGGATTTATTCATAGAGAATGCCACTTGGTCTCCGCTGCCGAATGATCCTCCGTCACGTCCGCCAACGTCAAATCCTCCGCGTTCGGGAGCGGCTTATCCAGACTCATAGCCCTGGAAAGCGGTTCTTTCCGTTGTGCCGGTGTCAACATCCGTGTTGCGGCGGCAAAGCGATTTTTGAGCGGGAAATTCGTGTATGTCAGGAACGAAAACCCGCTTTTCGGGTCATAAACTTCAACGGCGTCCAACAACGAGAAGAAACTTTCCTGAACCAGGTCTGCCAGTTCGAC
>JAISDM010000036.1 GCA_031264885.1 Peptococcaceae bacterium
CAGGCGTCTTTATCGGCGGTCGCGTCGTCTATTTGCAGAATTTCCGTTAAAAAATCCCGGATGGTCTCGTGTTTCCGGGCGGCGGCGCGCGCCATTTGCGCCCCTTTTCTTGTAAGAACGACGCGCGCGTACCGCTCGTTTTTGACGAGCCTTCTTTCGGCAAGCGCCGCCATCGCCGCGTTTGCCGTTGATTTGGTCACGGACAGCCGCGCGGCGATATCGGTAAGGCGCGCCCCGTATCTTTTCAGCGATACTTCGTAGACGGCTTCGAGGTAGTCTTCCATCCTGGGCGACAGCTTATCCATTGACTCATTCTCCTGCTTCAGACAGTTTCGGGCGGCAGAATGCCGCCCCTACAAGACACATCATTCACGGCGCCCGTAGGGGCGGCATTCTGCCGCCCGCATCGGATCCGTTCATTTCAATGTTCGGACCGTTTCGATCACATAATCGGTGAATTGCGCGGATGTCGCGCCGGTGTCGCGTCCGTTGGGGGCGATGCGCCTTTCTGTAACACAGCAGATGTCCAGCGCCCGGGTCAGCTTGGCTGTCCGGTCCGGGAAGCCGATGTGCGAAAGCAGCATACCGCCGGCCCGCATGACGCTGCTGGGATCGGCGTACTGTACCCGGCCTTCTTCCACCATCCGGGGGGCGGAACCGTGGATGGCCTCGAACATGGCGTAGCGTTTGCCCAAATTGGCGCTGCCCGCCGTGCCCACGCCCCCTTGGAACTCGGCGGCTTCGTCGGTGAGGATGTCCCCGTACAGATTGGGCAGCACCAGCACCTGAAACTGGGTCCGGCGCTTGGGGTCGATGAGTTTGGCCGTCATAATATCAATATACCAGTCGTCCAGTTCAATCCCCGGATAATCCTTGGCGACGGATTGGCAGATACGCAGGAACTTGCCGTCCGTCGCTTTGATGATATTGGCCTTGGTGACGCAGGTCACCCGGGTTCTGCCATTGGCTTTGGCATAGTCAAAAGCGGCGCGGGCAATGCGTTCGCTGCCTTCTGTGGTGGTGATGGTGAAGTCTATGGCCAAATCCTCGTTTACATCGAAGCCTTGAGAACCCAGGGCGTAAGCGCCTTCCGTGTTTTCCCGGAAAAACGCCCAGTCGATGCCTTCTTCCGGAACCCGTACCGGCCGCAAATTGGCAAATAAATCCAATTCCTTGCGCATGGCCACGTTGGCGCTTTCCAGATTGGGCCAGGGATCGCCTGTGCGCGGCGTATAGGTGGGGCCTTTGAGAATGGCGTGACATTCCTTGAGTTCGGCCAGCACATCATCCGGAAGGGTCTTGCCGGCTTTGGCCCGGTTCTCGATGGTCAGGCCCCGGATGGGGCGAAACACGACCTTGCCTGCTTTCACTTCATCCTGAAGCAGGAATTCCATGACCCGCTGTGTATCGCCGGTAATGGTGGGCCCGATTCCGTCGCCGCCCGCCATACCGATAATGATGGGTTTTAATTGACTGTAATCCAAAAAAAGTTTTTCGCTTTTCATCCGTTCGACGCGCTGGAACTGTTCCGTTAACAGCGCCTCGAATTTTTCTTTTGCCAGCGCGATTTGCGCGGTTTGATCCATAAGTCCGCCCCCCTGTAAAATTTTAGCCTTCTTCGCGGATTTGGTTGATTTTGCCGCCCGCGAGCAGTATTTTTCTCTCCTGATCCGTGACGGTCAGCGCCATTTCAAAGGCGCGGCCCGCCCCGGTTTGTACCAAAATCGTGTCCGCGCCGGAGCGAACCTGTTCGCCGGCGTCCGGAATGATCAGCGTATCGCCTTGGACCAGAGCGTCATAGTCCGCGCTGTTCTTGAATGTCAGGGGCAAAATGCCCGAGTTGATCAGATTGGATTTATGGATCCGCGCGAAGCTCTTGACCAGCACCGCCTTGATACCCAAATATAACGGCGCCAGGGCGGCGTGTTCCCGGCTGGAACCCTGGCCGTAATTCTCGCCGCCCGCGACGACGCCAACCCCCGCCTTCTTAGCCCGGGCGGGGAATGTCTCGTCGCAGGGCGCCAGGCAGTATTCGGCCAAGTAGGGAATATTGGACCGGTATGGCAGCAGTCTGGCGTTGGAAGGCATGATTTGGTCGGTGGTGACGTTGTCCCCCAGTTTCAGCAGGACTTCTCCCCGCAATTGGGGCGGCAGTTTGGTGTTCAGCGGGAAAGGCTTGATGTTCGGACCCCGTACCACCTCCACCGACCGCGGATCCTTGGAAGGCGGGACGACCATATTGTCGTTGACCCAGAATTGACCGGGCATATCCACGTGAATATCCGTCTCCAGCCGGGTGGGATCCGTCAGACAGCCGGCAATGGCGCTGGCCACCGCCGTCTCTGTGCTGACTAGGTACACTTCCGCCGAATCCGTCCCGCAGCGGCCTTTAAAGTTGCGGTTGAAGGTTCTGAGGGAGACGCCGTTCGTGGCGGGAGACTGGCCCATTCCGATACATGGCCCGCATCCGGATTCCAGAATCCTGGCGCCGGCGTCGAGGATATCCGCCAAGGCGCCGTTTTGGGCCAGCATGGTCAGTACCTGTTTGGAACCGGGCGAAACCACCAGACTCACATGAGACGCCACCGTCTTGCCCTTCAGCATCCGGGCGGTTTTCATCATATCCTGGTAAGAACTGTTGGTGCAGCTGCCGATGGCTACTTGATCCACCCGGATTTCGCCGATTTCCGAAACCGCCTTGACGTTGTCCGGACTGTGGGGCGCCGCCGCCAGAGGCGTCAATTGGCCCAGGTCGATCTCGACGGTTTCGTCATATTCCGCGTCGGGATCCGCCAAAAGTTCCGACCATTGATCTTCCCGGCCCTGGGCGCGCATGAACGCTTTGGCGGCGCCGTCGCTGGGAAATACGGAAGTGGTCGCGCCCAGTTCGGCGCCCATATTGGTGATGGTGGAGCGCTCAGGAACCGTCAGGCTTTGGACGCCGGGCCCGGTATATTCCATGATTTTGCCCACGCCGCCTTTGACGGACAGCCGGCGCAGCACCTCCAGAATGACGTCCTTCGCGGCCACATAGGGTTTCAGCCGGCCGGTCAGCCGGATGTTCACGACTTGCGGCATCACCAGGGAATAAAGCCCGCTGCCCATAGCGACGGCCACATCCAGCCCGCCGGCGCCTATGGCCAGCATGCCGATGGCGCCGCAGGTGGGGGTATGGCTGTCGGAGCCCACCAGCGTCTCACCGGGAACGCTGAAACGCTCCAAGTGTACCTGATGGCATATGCCGTTGCCGGGCCGGGAAAAATAGACGCCGTGCCTGTGCGCCGCCGTTTGGATGTATTTGTGGTCATCCGCGTTTTCGAAGCCCTCCTGGAGCATGTTGTGATCGATGTAAGCCACGGAACGCCGGGTCTTGACCTGATCCACATCCATGGCCTCCAGCTGCAGATAGGCCATGGTGCCTGTAGAATCCTGGGTTAAGGTTTGATCCGCGCGGATGACGATCTCTGTTCCCGGAATCATTTGGCCGGCCGTGAGATGCTCCGCGATGATTTTTTTCGCAATGCTCAAACCCATTGATGATGCCTCCGTTTCTTCTTTTGCCGGCGGACGCCGGTTAGGAACTATTCAACAAGCCTCGCGGTTCACAGCCCCAGCTTCTGCGCTTCTTTGGCGAAGACCAGCTCCAGCTCATGATCCGCGATGGTGGTCACCCGGCCGCTGTCGTACTGGGCGTCCACCCAGTCCTTCATATTGTGAATTAAGGGGTGCTTTTTGTCAAAGGGTTTTTCGCCGGGACGAATGATGTTTTGATTGACCCAATGGGCGACTCCGGCCAGCCCGGAAGCATTGTTGACCGCCACCTTGCAGGGCCGGTTCAGAATCTGGTCCGTATTAAAAATATTATAGATCTCTTCATTCTTCATCAGTCCGTCCGCGTGGATTCCGGCGCTGGTCACGTTGAACTTCTCTCCCACAAAGGGCGTCATGGGCGGAATCTTGTAGCCGATCTCGTCTTCGTAATATTGCGCGATTTCGGTAATCACGGTGGTATCCATCGCGTCCAGGGTTCCCCGCAATTGCGCGTATTCGACGATCATGGCTTCCAGAGGCGTATTCCCGGTTCGCTCGCCCAGCCCCAGAAGAGAGCAGTTAACGGCCGCCGCGCCGTAGAGCCAGGCATAACTGGCGTTGGACACCGCTCTGTAAAAATCGTTGTGCCCATGCCACTCAATTAATTCGTGGGGTACGCCGGCATAATGGTATAAGCCGTAAATCAGGCCCTGGACGCATCTGGGCAAAACGCTTCCGGGATAGGTCACGCCGTAGCCCATGGTGTCGCAGGCCCGGATTTTGATTGGGACGCCTGACTGTTCCATTAAGTTCATCAGTTCTGAGGCGAAGGGGATGACAAATCCGTAATAATCCGCCCGGGTAATGTCTTCAAAATGGCAGCGGGGGCGGATCCCCATATCGACGCAATCCTGAATGACGCTGAGATAATGGTGCAGAGCCTGCTTGCGGGTCATTTTCATCTTATGATAGATGTGATAGTCCGAGCAGCTGACCAGAAGGCCGGTCTCCTTGATTCCGATGGATTTGACCAGTTCAAAATCCTCCTTGGACGCCCGGATCCAGCTGGTAACTTCCGGGAACTCGTATCCGCGCTCCATACACTTCTCCAGGACTTCCCGGTCTTTTTTGGAATAAACAAAGAATTCGCTCTGCCGGATAACGCCGTGGGGACCGGATAATTTATGCAGCAAATCGTAGATATGCAGTGTTTGTTCTATCGTGTAGGGTTCCCTGGACTGCTGCCCGTCCCGGAAGGTGGTATCGGTAATCCAGATTTCATCGGGCATAGAGATAGGCACCATCCGGTGGTTAAAAGCGACCTTGGGGATTTCGTCGTACATAAATAAGCTGCGGAACAAATTGGGCTTCGAGGGGTTTTGCAGCGGATACTTGAATTCTTCTTTCTCCAGCAAATTGGTGTACTCATTGAGTTCAAACATAAAATGGCCTCCATTCTTGCGCGCGAATCGCGAATATTATTTAATTTATGGTGAATATTATAAGAGTTTCTGATCATAATGTCAATACGATATTTCTCAAACAATACTTTTGTTTGTCTGCGCTTCACCGGCATATGACATAAAAATACGGAATTTCCGGTATTCTTTATACCGGAAATTATAGCGGCCCCTTGATATTCCAAGGATTCCCCCAATAAAAACGACAGAGAATATGTTTAAATATACATCGATAGTGATAAAAAACAGGATCCGTGAAATGATGGGATGTGCCGCTCAAAATATATATCGCCTTGGGTTGCAGTCTCAATGATATTGATGATATTATGGAAGTGGTTGACAACAACCAGACAGATGGTGAGCCTAAAACGAGGAGTACAAACTAATGCCGAAAATCTATGATAACATTCACATAAAATTTGCTGACGGTTTAGCCGGACACTTGCAGACCGCTAACCGGGTGGACTACTGCGTAGGGTATTTCAATCTCCGGGGGTGGAGTGTTGTCACGGGCGACATCGACAGCCTTGCCGGAGGCATGGTGTACGAAGGCGGCGCTGCGGAAGGGGGCGATGAGGAATGAGGGATATTGATTTGAACACCGATTTGCTTCAGACCCTGCGCGGACTCATTGCCAGCTGGGAGAATGAAGCCGTTGAGTTTAAGCTTGCAAACAACAACTACAAGCAGGATGAAATCGGGCAGTATTTTTCCGCTATCAGCAACGAGGCGAACCTGAAAGGTTTGCAGTACGGCTGGCTTGTGTTCGGCGTACACAACAAGACTCGCGGGATAGAGGGCAGCGATTACCGCAACACACAGGGACTGGAAACGCTGAAACATGAAATAGCTGATAATACCACGGACAGAATCACCTTCATTGACATATTCGAGGTCTATGACGAGGAAAACCGCCGTATCGTGATGTTTAAAATCCCAGCCGCCATTCCGAATGTGCCAACCGCTTGGAAAGGGCATTGGTACGGGCGTGAGGGCGAATCCCTCAGCGCGTTGTCACCGGAGGAACTGGGGCGTTTGCGCGGTCAGTCTCGCCGCGACTGGTCAAAGCAGTTGATAGACGGTTCCGGCATCCAGCATTTGGACATTGAGGCTATCCGCATAGCGCGGGAACAGTTCAAGGAAAAGAACGAGCGCACCGGTTCGGAAATTGATAACCTTACCGATGAACAGTTCCTGACCAAGTTGAAACTCATCATCGGCGGCAAATTGACCAACGCCGCGATGGTGCTGCTCGGCAATCCCGACTTTGACTATCTTCTTGACTGGTCGCCCCGTGTGATGTGGCGCTTGTACAGCGAAAACGGCAAGGATAAGGATTATGAGGAATTTCGTGTCCCGTTTATCACGGTGGTCGATAAGGCTTACGATAAAGTCCGTAATCTGACTTACCGCTATATGCCGAATCAGATGACCCTGTTTCCAAAAGAGACCAAGCAATATGACGCCAGTCTGGTGCGTGAGCTGCTGAACAACTGTATCGCGCATCAAGATTACACAGCCGGGCGCAGAATCTACCTTGACGAGTTTGAGGACACGATTGTCATTTCCAACGCGGGGACATTCCTGCCCGGCGATATCCGCGAGGTGCTGAAGCCCGGTTATACAGCGCCCTATTATCTGAACCAGCTGCTTGCGGACGCGATGATGAACTTTAATATGATTGACACCAAACAGATGGGAATCAGAATGGTGTTTAACATACAGCGGCAACGCTATTTTCCTATGCCGGATTACGAGTTGACCAAGCCGAAAGAGGTTGCCGTCAGGGTCTACGGCAAAATACTTGACGAGAATTACACGCGATTGCTGTTTGGGCGTGACGACTTAGATATGGAAACGGTGTTTTTGCTTGACTGTGTTCAGAAGCGCATTCCGCTTGAAGCTGAGCAGTATAAGCAGCTTCAAAAGCACGGCGTCATCGAGGGCAGGCGACCGAATGTGTTTGTGTCGGCGGGGATTGCCGATATCGTAGACGAGCGAGCGCAGTATATTAAGAACAAGGCGATGGACGACGACTATTATATGCAACTCATTATCAGCTATTTGCGCCAATACCATCACGGTAAGAAAAGCGATTTTGTTAAACTGCTGTCGAATAAACTGTCCGATGTGCTTGATGAAAAGCAGAAGGAAAACAAGGTGCGAAATATCCTCACAAGCATGCGACAGGACGGCATAATCGAACGCGTTGACGGCAATCAGCGAACCGGATTTTGGGTATTGACTATTGACTACAAAAATCCCACAAACTGATTTTTTAGTCAATCATTTAGTCAATTCGGAGTCGATCAATGCCCGAAAAACGGCGCAGTTGCTGGATTTTTGATTGACTACGATTGTTTTCAATCAAAAATGTCAAGTCAATCCAATTAAACCTTTATTGAACGGATCCCGAACCCGCGCGGCGGTAGAATCCGGGCAGGAGGCGGATCTCGTCCACAGCTTGGACCCGTTTCAGGTCGTTTAAGGAAGCCGCGGGCGCCGCAGTCGCGGCGTGGCAGTGGGGGCACCGGATTTCAACTTTATCCGGAAACACCCGGAAGTCCAGCCGCGTATTGCCGCAGGCGCATTTCATTTTGCCCATAAAGTCCAGCGATTCAAGCCAGGACAGCACACCGCTCATAACGGCGAAGTCGCAGTAAAAACCGGGATTGTTATAGTCTCGCAGAATTCCCCCGACGTTTGAGCCATAAAGCGCCGTCGCCTGGGCGGTTTTTTCGATGGGGCCGGTCAGTCCGATTTCGATATCGGCGCCGCGGCACAAAAGCGGCTTTAATTCTTTGTTCCAAAGCTCTCTTTTGGTAAAAGCGAAAAGATGCGGCTTCCCGCAAATCAGGCATTCCATTTCTATTAAATAAATATCAGACTCTTCCCATGAGACGGAGAATAAACGCGTTCCGCATTTGCAAAAAAACTCCGTCTTTTGGTGATGCCCTATTTTTAATCTGGAAAGGGTGTAATGATCCGTCTTTCCGCATTGAGGGCATCTGGCCACCATTACGTTCTGAGTCCGAACGATCACGCAAACACCTCTTTATTCGAAATATGTGTTTTTCCACTTAATTCCGCTAATTCTGTATCAAAGTGTAAAATCCTGCAAGAAAAAGTAATTAATATCGTTTTTTGTATGAATTATGCAGATTATGCACATTCCCCTCCGGGGAGGAGTGGCAGGGGCAGTCTGTATTGCATTCCCCTCTGACAGAGGGGAATGCAATACAGACTGCCCCTGACGGGGTGGCGCCGCCGGCGAACCACCCCTTGTCCCTTCTAAGGAGGGGAATGGCCGCGCGAATTACGACCGCGGCGGCGCGGCCTCGGTCGTGGCTTCGGTCGCAGCCTCGGCCGCGGCTTTGATCGCGGCTTCGATGAAATCCCGGTACAGAGGATGCACGCGGGTGGGGCGGGATTTGAATTCCGGCTGAAACTGGCAGGCCACAAACCAGGGATGGTCTTTTAATTCCACCACCTCGACCAGATTGCCGTCAGGAGAGAAGCCGCTCAATACCAGTCCGTTCCGCTCCAGGATATCCCGGTAAGCGTTGTTGAATTCCAGGCGGTGGCGGTGCCGCTCCCGGATTTCTCCCGTGCCGTAAGCCTTATATACCTGGGTGTTGGCTCTCAAATGGCAGGGGAAACTCCCCAGCCGCATACTGCCTGTGTTATCCCAGGGCTTGGCCGGCAGATTTTTCGAATCGTGTACGAAGCAGGCCACATGATGCGCTTTGTCCGGATGGGCTTCCTCTGTTCCGGCGTCCAGACCGGCCACGCTGCGGGCATATTCTACCAGCGCCAGCTGCATACCCAGGCAAATGCCCAGAAACGGGATTTTTTGGAGACGGGCATACTCTATCGCCTTGATTTTTCCCTCTAAGGCGCGGTCGCCGAAGCCGGCCGGCACAAGGATCCCGTGATAGTTCTTCAGGGCCTCTTCCGCGGAACGGCCGTCTTCCAAGTTCCCGGAATAAATCAAATCGATTTCCACCTGGGCGCCGTGGTAGATGCCGCCGTGTTTCAGCGCCTCACAGACGCTTAAATAGGCGTCCGGCAGGGAAACGTATTTCCCCACCACCGCGATTTTGACCTTGCGGCTGGCGTAATTGCATTTGCGGACCAAATCCTCCCATTCTTGCATGCGGGGCGGGCTGGCCTCCATCCGGAAGTGCCGCAGGACGATTTCATCCAGCCCTTCCGTGACCAGAAGCAAGGGGATCTCATACAGATTCTCCACATTGGGAATCTGTATGACCGCTTCCTTCGGCACATCGCAGAACAGAGCCAGTTTTTCCTCGATTTCCTCAAAAAGGGGCTTGGTTGAGCGGCAAACGATGGCGTCCGGCTGAATGCCGATGCCCCTCAGTTCCTTGACGCTGTGCTGGGTGGGTTTCGTCTTCGCTTCCGATTCCCCCATAATGTAGGGCACCCAGGTCACATGAATATACATGACGCTGTCGCGGCCCAAATCCCGCCGCATTTGACGAATGGCCTCCAATATAGGCAAGGATTCGATGTCCCCCACCGTCCCGCCGATTTCCGTAATCAAAATGTCCGGGTGGGTCTCCGTCGCCACCCGGCGGATAGAGGTTTTGATCTCATTGGTGATGTGAGGAATCACCTGAACCGTCCCGCCCAAATATTCCCCCTGCCGCTCGTTTTTCAGAATGGCGTCATAGACCTTGCCCATAGTGGAACAGGAATCCTTGCTTAAACTGATGTCTGTGAAGCGCTCGTAATGGCCTAAATCCAGATCCGTCTCGCCCCCGTCGTCCGTGACAAAAACCTCTCCATGCTGATACGGGCTCATATTGCCGGGATCCACGTTGATGTACGGGTCGAATTTCTGGTTGCTGATTTTTAATCCGCGGCTTTTCAGAAGCCGCCCCAGGGAAGCCGCGGTAATTCCCTTGCCTAGAGAAGATACCACGCCGCCGGTTATAAAAATATACTTTGTCGCCACAGATTTACCCCTTTCACAGAACCGGGCACGAATGTTTGTCTCATTGTAACTTGAGTTTGTGATTCCCGTCAAGCCAAAAAGGGACTCGTAATTTAGCGTTCGCGTCTATCGAAGACGGGCGGCAGAATGCCGCCCCTACAGACGCGTCATTCACGGCGCCGTAGGGGCGGCATCCTGCCGCCCGGGACAGACGCGCATTTCCAAATTGCGAATCGCGGCTGCTTTTTTTTCAATTCGTAGTTTAGCTCGGCATCCTTCCCCTCCATCGGGTATTTGCGCCAAATTGCGAATCGCGGCCGCCTTTTTTTCTCACTTGAAAAATCCCGCGCTTATGTATATGATATAGGAACAACGAAATTTAAGCGAGCCATAGGCGATGGGGAAAGGATTATGAATATGAGCGTGAGAACAGTTGGAATTACGGATACAACCCTGCGGGACGGACATCAATCTCTGCTGGCTACCCGCATGAAAACGGAAGATATGCTTCCGATTCTGGATAAAATGGATCGGGTCGGTTATCATTCCATGGAGGTTTGGGGAGGCGCCACATTTGACACCTGTATGCGTTTCTTGAACGAGGACCCCTGGGAAAGGCTGAAGCAAATACGGGCCAAATTGAAAAAAACCAAGATCCAGATGCTGCTCAGAGGCCAGAATCTGGTGGGGTACCGGCATTATACCGATGATGTGGTGGAGGCTTTCATTCAGAAGGTGGCCTCCTACGGCATGGACGTCATACGGATTTTTGACGCGTTGAACGACCCGAATAATTTGATGAAGGCTATGGAGGTTTCCAAGAAGGAAAAAATGCACGTACAGGCCACCATCAGCTATACCATCAGCCCGGTTCATAATATTGACTATTTTATCGGATTTGCCAGACAAATGAGCGGAATGGGAGCGGATTCCATCTGCATCAAGGATATGGCAGGCATTTGCAAGCCCTATGACGGCGCCAGGCTGGTGGATGGCATCATCAAAGCGACCGGTCTGCCCGTCCAGATGCACACGCATTATACCAGCGGAATGGGCGCCATGCTGTACATGAAGTGCATTGAGGCGGGTGCTTCCGTCATCGATACCGCCGCGTCCGCGCTGGCTCTCTCCACCTCCCAGCCTTCTACCGAGACCATGGTGGCCACCCTTCAAGGCACCGAATACGACACGGGTTTGGATTTGAACGCTTTGGCCGAGATCAACGAGTATTTCACCGAGGTACGCACACACTATAAGGATGTGGACGTTTCTCCGGCTCAGGTGGACGTGAATGTGCTGAAATACCAGATCCCGGGGGGCATGCTGTCCAATTTTCTGAATCAATTGAAGCAGGCCAACGCCATCCACCGCTTGGAAGAGGTGCTTGCGGAGGTGCCTAAGGTTCGCGAGGACTTCGGCTATCCGCCGCTGGTTACGCCTACCAGTCAAATCGTGGGACAGCAGGCGGTGGTGAATGTTTTGGCCGGCCGTTACAAGATGGTCAGCAGTGAGTCGAAGAATTATATCCGCGGACAATATGGAAAAACGCCCGGCCCTGTCAATCAGGCGCTTCAGGATCAAGTGCTGAAAGGGGAGAAGCCTCTCACCGGCCGCACCGTGGACGGATTGGAGCCCATGATGCCTGAAATCAGACGGGAAGCGGGATCTTTGGCAAAATCAGAAGAGGACATATTATCTTACGCGATGTTCCCGCCGGTGGCTAAGGAGTTTTTAACCAAAAGAGGGTAATTCCGAACGTCTAAACAGAAAGAGCGGATGATTTTATGGGAAAAGTCAGGATTGCGATTATTGACGATCAAGGCATTGGCCGTGATATTTTGCGCTCCGGGTTGGGAAAATACCAGGACATCGAACTGGTGGACGAAGCCGGCGACGGGCAAGGCGCGATTAACATCGCGCGCAAAAAGAACGTCGATGTTATTTTGATGGATGTCAATATGCCGGGAACCAGCGGCGTGGACGCCGCTCATATCATCAGGCGGGAATGCCCGGGCATTTCTATCATCGCGATGGTGAACAGCATAGACGACAATATCAAGGCGGACATAACGCGGGCGGGTATGGCCGCTTACGCGCTGAAAGACAGCGATATGGAAGAGTTGTCGGCTTTGATTCATGAAATCGCCGAAGGCGGGTCTTTCTTCGCCGAGCCGTCCAAATCCGCCGTCAAGACCAATTTCCGATGGCGCCGCAAGCAAGAGGAAAAAGAGGGCTTGACCAGCCGGGAGCGGGAGGTTCTCGTACTGATATCCAAGGGCGAGAATAATAAGGATATTGCCCATACTTTAAATATCAGCGAAAAAACCGTCAAAAACCATATCACCAATATTTTTCGCAAACTGGATGTGGAAGACCGGACTCAGGCGGTGATTTATGCCATAAAGAATCAAATGGTGGAAATTTAACAAATTTGTGTATAGAATCCAAAATCATGGAAATACTATCCACAATCATGTTAGGGAGGTGTGGATGTATGGAAATGAACACTTTGATCGAAAAAACCCGTGTACTCCATCAATTGTTGCAGAAATCGGCGTCTCAAACCCTGGAATTTGACGGGGCGGCGGAGGAACTGGCCAAGGTTCTGAACAGCGAGGTTTATATCGTCGGACAGCAGGGCGCGGTGCTGGGTCAGGGCAGATGCCGGAACGTCCGGGGCGGCTTCTTTTTTCCCGGGGAAATTGTGGACGGCAGGCTGAACGCGGACTGCTGCCGCTGGGTGGAGGGATTCCGCGGAAGCGAGGTCAATCTCCAGCCTGACGGGAGGGATATGCTGTGCATGGTGGCGGTCGCCCAGAACGGCGGCCGGGGCGGCGTCGTGATTTATGCCAGGGAGAGCCCGGAATACGACGCGGGGGAAGTGCTTTTGGCGGAATATGGCGCCGGTCTCGCCGGAATGCAGATGCAGATCAAGGCCAACGAGCGCATGGAAAACGACGCCCGCAAAAAAAGCGTGGTGCAAATGGCTTTGGAAGTGTTGTCATATTCAGAATTAGAAGCCGTCAAATATATTTTTAACGCAATTGACGGCAGCGAGGGCTTCCTGGTGGCCAGCAAGCTGGCCGAGCAATATAAGCTGACCCGCTCTGTCATTGTGAACGCTCTGCGCAAGCTGGAAAGCGCCGGCGTGATCGACGCCCGTTCCCTGGGAATGAAGGGCACGTATATTAAGGTCCTGAATCATTTCCTTTATGAAGGATTGGCGCACGTATAACTTTCACCGCGATTCATAATCTGGAAATTCGCGCCTGTGGAGGGCGGGCGGCAGAATGCCGCCCCTACTGCAAACTGCGGTACTTCAATTTGTAATCTGGAAATTCGCGTCTGTCAAGGACGGGCGGCAGAATGCCGCCCCTACAAATCGCGGAACCGGCGCGTCGGAAGGGGCAGGCTGACTGTGAAATGGATCCGTTCTTTCGCTCACAAAATGGGTGATTTGGTTTATCCGGAGACGCAGCCCTGCGCCCGGTGTCAGACATTGGTTCCCGGACCCCGTCATGGGCGGGGATTGTGCGGCGGATGCCTGGAGGAGATTTTGGACGCCAGGGTCCGGGCACATCCCTGTCCTTTTTGCGGTTTTTTCCGGATGTCCGAAAACGGGCCTTGTCCGGGGCTGTGCGCCGGGGGATTGGCGCCCCTGGACGGGGTGCTGGCGGCCACGGCTTATAACGGCTTGTGCCGGCAATGGATCCAGAGCCTGAAATACAGCGCGGAAAAAGACCTGGCGCAGCCCATAGCCCTGGTTATGGCCCGGGTTTGGGCGGCACAGGCGAACGCCCTGGCGGGCCGCTGGAAGGTTCCTTTGAAGCCGGCGCCGTGGCTGACGCCGGTTCCGCTGCACCCGCTTAAATTCGCGGAACGGGGATTCAATCAGAGCTTGCTGCTGGCTCAGGCTTTGTCGGAACATTTGGGATATCCGGTCAAGGAACTCTTAATCCGCAGGAATCAGGAGAGCAATCAGGCGGACTTGACGGCGGACCGCCGGAGAATCAATGTCCGGAACGCCTTCGCGCCCGCGCCGGAATGGGCCGGCCGCGCATTGCCCGGCGACCGGCTGGTTCTGATCATCGACGATATAGTGACCACCGGGGAAACCCTGAAAGCCTGCGCCACCGTTCTGAAAGAAGGCGGCGCCGCCTACGCGGGCGGTTACACCTGGGCCGGCGGCGGGCGGCAGAATGCCGCCCCTACGGACGCGTCATTCACGGTACCGTAAGGACGGCATCCTCCCCCTCCACCGGGTATTTGCGCCAAACTACGAATCGCGGCCCGAAATTCTTTTTTTCCTTGACAGGGGTTCGTAAGTGTGGTAGATTTTATGTGCTATGCGTCAGAATGCGCATGAATAAAGGAGGCTGAAAGATGCGAGTGAACATAATTCTGGCTTGCACCGAATGCAAGCAGCGCAATTATACCTCAAGCAAAAACAAAAAGACCCATGCTGACCGGTTGGAAATGAAGAAATACTGTAAATTTTGCAGAACACATACCGTACACAGAGAAACCAGATAATGACAGCGCCCCCGCGTCATTCCGGGTCAGGCCCGAATGACGGATGTGAGCTGTAACACGGGATGATCTGTGGAATCCGGCAGTTGAGCGTAAGGATGTGTAAAAATGGCGACGGCAAAGGCGGAGAAGGTTCGCTTGGTTGAACGCGTGAAGAAACGCTTCAGAGGCGTGACCCAGGAAATGAAAAAAGTTCATTGGCCTACCAGGCGTGAATTGATGGTCTATACGGCAGTGGTGCTGGTTACCTGCGCCCTGGTCGGTTCTTTTATCTGGATTGTGGATTTTGGGGTAAGCAGTTTGATGACCCTGATGATTAAGTAATCAGGCGGTGTATCCGAAGGGAGGAGGAGCTTGCAGGTATGGCGGCGGCGGCCCCATCAATAGCTCCGCGATATGGAAAAAAATTGGTATGTGATCCATACGTATTCAGGGTATGAGAACAAAGTAAAAGCCAATCTGGAAAAACGCCTTGAATCTATGAATGTGGAAGACAAGATTTTTCGCATCCTTGTTCCCATGGAGGATGAAATCGAGTTTAAGGACGGGAAGCGTAAAATTACCAAGCGAAAGGTTTTTCCCGGGTATGTCCTGGTGGAGATGTTCATGACCGACGAATCCTGGTATGTGGTGCGAAATACGCCGGGCGTGACGGGCTTTGTGGGGACGGGGAGCAAACCTGTTCCGTTGAAGGAAGACGAAGTGCAGGCCATTCTGAAGCATATGGGGCTGGATGAGGCGCGGCCGCGGCAGATGTACGAGCTGGGAGAGAACGTGCGGATCATCGGGGGGCCTTTTACGGCTTTGGACGCCATTATTCAGGAGATTCATCCGGAAAAAGGCAAGGTCAAAGCTTTGATAACCATGTTTGGACGCGAAACCATGGTGGAACTGGATTATCTGCAAGTGGAAAAATTAGGTTAAGGAGGTGTACTGTAATGGCCAAAAAAGTCATCGGTTTTATTAAACTGCAATGCCCTGCCGGCAAAGCGAATCCGGCGCCTCCGGTCGGCCCCGCTCTGGGTCAGCACGGCGTCAATATTATGCAATTTTGCAAGGATTTCAACGAGCGTACCGCTAAACAGGCGGGCTTGGTTATTCCCGTCGAAATCAGCGTATACGCGGATCATTCCTTTACTTTTATTTGCAAGACCCCCCCGGCCGCCGTGCTGCTGAAAAAAGCGGCGGGGATCGAGAAGGCTTCCGGGGAGCCCAATAAGAAAAAAGTAGCGAAAGTGCCCGTAAGCAAGGTGAAAGAGATCGCCGAGACCAAAATGGAGGATCTCAACGCCGCGTCCGTTGAAGCCGCCATGAGAATGGTAGAAGGCACAGCCCGCAGCATGGGCATTGAAATCGTGGAATAAGGCAGAAAGAAGGAATACTAAAATGGCAAAACATGGGAAACGCTATGTTGAAGTCCAGCGCCAGATCGATAAAAACAGTTTATATGAGCCTGTTCAAGCCCTGGAGCTGGTCAAGAGCCTGGCAAAAGCCAAATTTGACGAGACCATTGATCTGGCTCTCAAATTAGGCGTGGATCCCCGGCACGCCGATCAGCAGGTTCGCGGGGCGGTGGTGCTGCCGCACGGCACGGGCAAGACCCGGACGGTTCTGGTGTTCGCCAAAGGCGATAAGGCCAAAGAAGCGGAAGAGGCGGGCGCGGACTTTGTGGGCGCCGAAGACATGGTGGAAAAAATCCAGAAAGAAAACAGGTTTGGATTTGACGTGGCCGTAGCCACGCCGGATATGATGGGCGTGGTCGGGAAATTGGGCAAGCTTCTGGGCCCCAAGGGGTTGATGCCTAATCCCAAGGTGGGCACCGTGACCATGGATGTGCAGCGCGCCATTCAGGAGATCAAAGCCGGTAAAGTGGAATACCGGGTGGACAAAACAGGGATCGTCCATGTGCATATCGGGAAAATTTCTTTTGATCAGGAGAAAATAGAAGAGAATTACAGAACCATGATGGACGCGCTGATCAAGGCCAAGCCGTCGGGCGCCAAAGGCCAGTATATTCGCAGCGTGGCCGTGTCTTCGACGATGGGGCCGTCGGTGCGGATCAATCCGTTAAGAGCGGCGGAATGAGCAGTGGGTAGTGGGTAGTGGGTAGTGATTAGTAGGTAGTTTATAAAGTTTATAATTGAAGAGAATCCTCCGGCTGTAGACAACAGGCGCCCTTTTGCGGGGCATAATGGCTGTATGGCCGCCTGTCGAGGTTGGGCTTGTCTTATTATTGTTATTTGATATGACGCCCTCCATGTCTGCGAGGGTTTTTCTATACAAATTCGAATAAGGATTCGTTAAATAATAAGATGTGATAGTTTCACGCCGCAATTTCGTCGTCGGACAAGGCGGAGGAAGGAGGCATACCCGCAGTGGTATGGCGACTGACGACAACGCAGTCCGG
>JAISDM010000048.1 GCA_031264885.1 Peptococcaceae bacterium
TTGCCGGGCTTGTCTATCCCCCGTCATTCCGGCTTTATGCCGGAATCCAAAAATGATAAACCAAAGAACCTGGATTCTGGGACAAGCCCAGAATGACGGTGGAAACAGACGCGCCCGTCCATATTTGGGGCGCGTCCGCCGACATTCCCCCCCCGTAGGGGCGGCATTCTGCCGCCCGTTCCTACTGCGCCACGTTCACATAATACAGCGGGCTGCTGTCCGAATGCCCGGACGCGGGATTCACCGTCTCCCCGTCGATCAAAATACCGAAATGCAGATGATTGCCCGTGGACCAGCCCGTGGATCCCACCTCGCCGACCTTGGCGCCCTTATCCACCAGAGCCCCCACATTGACCGTGATTTTGGAGAGATGCGCGTATTGGGTGGACACCCCGCCGCCGTGATCCAAGATCACACAGTTGCCGTAGCCGGTGGTGCTCGCGGCGAATATCACCATCCCCCTGGCGGAAGCCGCTATTAAGGTTCCCTTGGGCGCCGGAATATCAATGCCCGTGTGGAGCCGCGAGTCGCCAAAAATAGGATGCTTGCGCCAGCCGTAAGGCGACGAAACCTCATAATAACCCGGCAGAGGCCAGGCCATGGTCCCGGAATCCATGTACGCCGCCTTGTTCCTGCTCTGCAGCTCGCGGATCAGCGACTCCAATTCCTTCTGGCTGGCTTCCAGTTCATCCATCGCCTTCAGGTAGGCCGTTTTTTCGTCCTCGATGGAATTGAGCAAAGCCCGTTTCTGTTCGCTCTGCAATTCCATCTGCTGATGCTTCGACTGGTTCTGATCCCTCATGGCGGTTAATTTCTGGGATTTATCCTCCAGTTCGGCCTTCTGTCCAAGCAGAACCGCGCGCTGGTCCTGAATCTCGTGGAGCAGCGAAATATCTTTCTCCGCGACCTTCTCGATCAAATCAAAACGCGTCAAAAAATCCGCGAAACTGGTGGCCTGGAATATGACCTCCAAGTAAGAGACGTCCCCCTGCTGATAGATCTGAACCAAACGCTTGTTCAAATACTCGGCGCGCTGATTTAGATTCTCGGTGGTCACCCCAATTTCCTGTTCCAGCGCGGTGATTTCATCCTGGGTCTGCTGGATCTGGCCCTCCAGATCCCGGATATCCCGCTCCAAAGCCGTCATATTGTCTTCCAGATTGCCAATCTGGCCCAGAACCTGGTTGGCTTCCTTCTTTTTATCGTTGACCCTTTGTTCGTACTTCTCCAGGGTATCATTGAGATCTTCCAGTTCCCTCATTTTGGTCTCAATTTCCGAAGCCGCCGCGGAAGAAACCAGAAGCGCCCAAATCAGCAGAACAGCCCCGGCCGCGCGGCCCCACCCCAAACGTTTGTTCTTCATTGCCTGTCAGCCCCCCAAATCATATTCTCAAAAACCGCCGCATACTGAAGACGCTGCCCAAAGCGCCCAGGCACCCGCCAAATATAATCAGTCCGCGGTACACCACAAACATCACGGAATAATCCGTCACAATCGGGATAAAGCTCATACTCCCCGTCAGATGCTCCGCCACCTGCGCGTAAAACAAATACAGCGCCACCACCGACACCATCGCTCCCAGCAGACCGATGACCATCCCTTCCAAAAAAAACGGCCAGCGGATATACCAATTGGTGGCGCCCACCAATTGCATGATGGAAATCTCACCGCTTCGGGAAAAAACAGCAAGCCGAATGGTGGTGGCAATCAGGAACAGCGCCGCCACCGCCGTGGCGACCACCACCACCAAGCCCACGGACCGGACCCATTGGGTCAGCTGCAGCAATTGTTCGATCATCTCCTGCCCGTAACGCACCATGTCCACCCCGGCCAGCCGCTGAATCCTCTCGCCCACATCCGGGATTTGGTCCGCCTGCTTCACCCGGATGCGGAACATATCGGGCAAAGGATTCTCGCCGCCCAAACTCTCGGCCAGGTCCACATCGTTCCCGAACCGTCCGTTCAGCAGATTTAATCCTTCTTCTTTCGGTACAAAAACCACCTCGTCAATATCGCTCAGCTTCTGAATGAAGTCTTTCAGTTCCGCCGCGCGGTTCGAATCCACGTTCGGCCTCAGATATACGTTGATTTCCAATTCCGATTCCATAACGCCGGCCATGTGGTCGGCATTGATCATCATCATCCAGGCAAAACCCAATATCACCAGCGAAATCGCCACAGTCGCCAATGACGCGAAACTCATAAACCGATTTCTCCAAAGAGACCGGAAGGCGTCTCTTACCACATACTTACAGCTGCTGATACGCACTGTGGTAAGTCCCCCTTTCCTCATCCCGCACAATTCGTCCCCGGTCCAGCCCCACCACCCTTTTTTTGAGCCGATCCACCATTTCCCGGTCGTGGGTGGCGATCACCATGGTGGTTCCCCGTGAATTGATCGCCTGAAACATGCTCATAATGTCGTAAGAAGTCTCCGGATCCAGATTCCCGGTGGGTTCATCCGCGATAATCATCATAGGGTTATTGACCATTGCCCGGGCAATACACACGCGCTGCTGCTGGCCTCCGGACAATTGATGGGGATAAGCGGCGTGTTTATCGCCCAAACCGACCATGTCTAATACCGCCGGAACCCTTCTTTTTACGTCCTGACTCGACATTTCTATTGCCTCAGCCGCAAAAGCGACATTTTCATACACCGTCCTGGACATCAGCAGCCGGAAATCCTGAAAAACGAAACCTATCTTCCTCCGAAAAATCGGAATATCTCTCTGCTTCATGCGCAGAATGCTCCTGCCTTCCGCCATGATCTGCCCCTTCGTGGGCAGTTCCTCACGAATGATCAGCTTGGTCAGCGTCGATTTGCCCGCGCCGCTGGCTCCCACCAAAAAAACGAATTCCCCTTTGCGAATATGCAGATTAATGTCCGTCAACGCATGGATTTTAACCTCTCCCACATAAGTTTTGGAAACATTGAACATTTGAATCATAGCTAACCTCACTGTTTTAGTGGCATAGCTTTCGATTCTTCGACAATTTCAGCAATAATTCCTCCTGTTCCCCTGTGTCCATTTTGTAAACTTTGCGTCCGGGCAATCCAGCCCCCGCGGCAACGCAGGGGCGGCCAGATGCCCCTTCCCCGCGGCAATGTAGGGGCGGCATTCTGCCGCCCGGGACCGTCCGAAAACGGGACGGGGCACGGCATGCCGTACCCCCACGCATTATTCACGGGGTCGTAGGGGCGGATGGCAATCCGCCCGTTTGTTTTCGGACGGTCTGGCCCGTCTTTGGACAGACGTGAATCAGGCGTGAATCTCCCGCGATTTGCGGAAGGTTTGTTGACAGCCATTTATGGGCATCCTATAATTAGATGAACATGAAGATGGGCGGGAGGACAAACATATGAACCGGATTCAGGATATAAAGAAAGCTCTCACAGAGCAAGTGATCCAGGCGCTGACCAAAGCAAAAGCCGCGGGGAGCCTGAACTTCGATCAAATCCCCGAATTTGCCGTGGAGGCGCCGCGAGACCGGCAGCATGGGGATTATTCCGCAAACGTGGCCATGCTGTTGGCCAAGCAAACAAAAAAATCCCCAGCCATCGTCGCCAAAAGTATTTTGGATCATTTGAACGCGCAGGCGCTCCCCTGGCTGAATCAAGTGAACACAGCCGGAACGGGTTTTATCAATTTTACTCTGGATCCTATGTGCTTTCACGGCGTCCTGGCCGAAGCGCTGACACTGGATCAGGATTTCGGGCACAGCGACTACGGGCAAGGGGAAAAAATCCAGGTGGAATTTGTCAGCGCCAATCCCACAGGGGATCTGCACATGGGCAACGCCAGAGGCGCCGCGCTGGGCGACTCCCTGGCCAACGTTCTGGCCGCCGCCGGCTGGTCCGTGAGCCGGGAATATTACATCAACGACGCGGGCAATCAAATTGAGAATTTTGGAAAATCGCTGGAAGCCCGGTATCTTCAGGCGTTCGGCCAGGACGCGCCGGTGCCGGAAGAAGGCTATCACGGCGAGGATCTGGTCGGAACCGTTCAAAGGATCATCGATAGGGAAAAAGACCGGTACTTACTGATGGATTCCAAATTGCGCAAAGAATTCCTCATTCAGGCCGCTTTGAAGGAGAAACTGGAGACCATCCGCGGGAATCTGGCGGACTTCGGCGTGAAGTACGACGTTTGGTTCAGCGAACAAAGCCTGCACGACAACGGCGAGATCCAGGAAACCTTAGACGAACTCGATAAGAAAGGTCTGCTGGAAAGACGGGACGGGGCTGTCTGGCTCCTGACCACCCGCATGGGGGATGAGAAGGACGAAGTTGTGGTACGCGCCAACGGCATCCCCACCTATTTCGCGGCGGACATCGCTTATCACCGCAACAAATTCCGCCGTGGGTTCCGCACCGCCGTCAACATCTGGGGCGCGGATCACCACGGCCATGTGGCCCGGATGAAACAGGCGATGGGCGCCTGCGGGTACGATCCGGCCCAGCTGGAGGTTTTGCTCATCCAATTGGTTCGCCTGTATTCCCAAGGCCAATTGGTCCGCATGTCCAAACGGACGGGGCAATATGTGACCCTTTCCGAGCTGATGGACGAAGTCGGGAAAGACGCGGCGCGGTTTTTTTTCGTTATGCGCAATCCGGACAGCCATTTGGACTTCGATATGGATCTGGCCAAAGAGGAATCCAACGAGAACCCCGTTTACTATGTACAGTACGCCCACGCCCGAATCCACAGCCTGATGAAGCTGGGCCGCGCGGCCATTCCCATGAATCCCGGCAGCATTGATTTTTCGCTGCTGAGGGATCCCCACGAATTGGAATTGATCCGAAAAATCGCCGAACTCACAGAAGAAGTCACAGAGGCGGCCATTCACCGGGAACCCCACCGGCTGACCCGCTACGTCATGGATCTGGCCGGCCTGTTCCACAGCTTCTACAACGCGGTGCGGGTGCTTCACGAGGACCCCGCCTTAAGAGACGCGCGCCTGGCGCTGGCCGACGCCACCCGGATCACCCTGCGGAACGTACTCACCATGCTAGGCGTATCCGCGCCAGAGCGGATGTAAAAGATAGATGAGAAATATACCAAAGGAAGAGGGGAATGTAGGGGCGGCATCCTGCCGCCCGTCTCCGGCAGACCCGAATTCCCGCCGCCGTGCCGTCATTCCGGGCTTGTCTATTCCCCGTCATTCCGGCGCCATATTTTTGTCATTCCGGGTTAGGACACGGGCTCAATCTGCGCGTCTTGCGACGCTTGATTTCACCACGTGCCTGCCCAGTCTCACACTCCGGGTTGGGACACGGGCTCAGCTGGCGCGACTAAAGCCGCGCCTTCACCACGTGCCCGCCCCATCTCACCCTCCCTTCCTCGCCCACTGGGCGTGGTCGGGTTCGATGCCCTCCCTCGCCCACCGGGCGCGGTCGCGTTCGACTCCGGGCTTGTCCCGGAATCCAGGTCCCTTCTTTTAGATTCCGGGTCAAGCCCGGAATGATGGGACGAGTGCGTTCCCGCGTCCCTAATTGCACAGGTTGCGAAAAATCGGCAAACGAAAGAAGCCGGCCTGATGGCCGACTTCTTCCTTTTGCGATTCCCGTGATTCTATTGTCCGTGCCGCGTTCCGCGGGCTTACCTTACCGCCCCGCTTCGATGAAGCGGCGCAGGACGGCCGCCACTTCGGCGCGGGTGACGCTGCCCGCCGGGTCGAACAGGTTGCCGGGCTTGCCGCCGATGATGCCGGCGCGGCAAAGGGCTTCCACAGAATCCCGGGCATAGGCGTCGATGGCGCCGTCGTCGGCGAAGCCGGTATATGCCTGCTTCACAGGCAATTGTTTCCCGGTGTGCCGCGCGTAGTTCATCAGCGCCACCGCCAGATCCTGCCGGGCGACGGGACCGCCGGGAACGAACGCGCCGCCGCCCGCGCCGGTCATAATGGCGTTGGCGTGCGCCCATTGCACATAGGGAGCGTAATACTGTCCCGCGGCAACGTCGCCGAAACTGAATGCCGCCGCGTAGACGCTGGCGTTGACCTTAGCCATACGGCCCAGCACCGTCGCCAGCATGGCGCGGTTCATGGGCAAGTTGGGGCTGAACGTAACGGCGCTTGTGCCGCCAAAGAGCCCGTTCCTGTGGGCGTAAGCCACATCCCCGTAGAACCAGTCGCCCGCGTGTACGTCGCCGAAGGGATTGGCCCAGGCCGCCGCCGCAGCTTCCGCCTCAGCCGCCGCATTCGGGTCGTAGGTCATGAAATACTTGGAGAAATGGTCGGTGGTAAAAATCACCGTCTGGGTTCGAACATCGTACATGCCGTTCATCCTCTGAATATTGCCGGCCTCATCCAGGTACCAGACGACCACGCCGGCGGGGTTTTCGCCGGGCTTGAGGGTGTAGGGCAGAGCGACGGTGACAAGGCCGCCGTCAAAAGCGGTGATGTACTGGCTGCCGCTGGTCAGGTTGATGTCATAGACGGGGGCGCTCCCCACCGCCGCCTGCTGGCGGGTGTTCAGGGACGCCGTGGAGACCGTCTTCACCTCCAGCCTCAGCTGGCCGCTTGCCGCTTGAGCCGCCACAGACCGCGCGGCCTGCGGCGAGAGACTCACAGCGCCTTGAGGCAATTTGAGTTCCAGC
>JAISDM010000052.1 GCA_031264885.1 Peptococcaceae bacterium
GTGAGTCTATTCGTTGCTGCGGCGGTAGTAATATAAAAAATAGCGCTGCCTGATCCAGCCGCGGCTGTATTATTGATGAGACCTCCGCCATTGAGTTCGAATCGCTGACCTTCACTGGGCGGTGAAGCATAATAAATTCCGCCCCCTTCTTGATTGGCGGAATTATCGGTAATCATGCCTCCGTTCATAATGAAATGACCTGTGTCAAGGCATATAGCGCCTCCCTGATTAGCTTGATTGCCGGTGATCAGACCGCCATTCATTTCAAATCTGGCGCCTTTTCCAAGTATTCTGACCGCGCCTCCCGTTCCTGATGTGTTTTTGTTGTTTTGTAAAATGACTCCTGAATTCATCGCTAAAACGGCATCTACTACGGTATTGTCAATTCCTCCCGAAATAAACAGCATCTCTGAAGTAGCATTTACATTCGCGTTGCCGTCAATAATAATATCATCAAGAGTCAGCTTTCCATCCGGATATGAAATTTCAACCAGGCAGCCGTTATATCCGCTGTAACGCTGTAGCATGGCCTGAAATCCCGTATCCGGATCTCCCGGCAAAGACCAGGTTTGGGCGTCGCTGACCATCACCTTGCCTGTAATATAGATAACGCCCGTATCGCTTACCAATGCCTTAGCCTTTGCAAAGGTTTTAACCGCGTGATTCGTGCTGTCGCCGTCATTTATGTCATTACCGTTTACACCATCCAGATATACAGCTTCCAGTGGCTCCGATTCCGCGAACACCGGACCGGGAAGCGTCATACATACCAGCAGTACCGCTAACACGCCCGCCAGGAAACGTCTGGTATTTTTAAGCAGCGTCATGCAACCATCCTTTCTCAGATTCTATAAATTGCGCTAAATAGCGTAATTGCGGAATCCAAAGCGTCCAAACATAACATCAGATTCCGCAACCATGTATTATGAACAGGAATTCTTCGACCTGTACAATTGGGCGCGTCCGCTCCCCGTCATTCCGGGCTTGACCCAGAATCCAGGTTCCTTCTTTTGGATTCCGGGACAAGCCCGGAATGACGGGATGAGTGTGTTCCCGAGTCCCTAATTTACAGGTCGAATTTTTTTGTATATCAGCCTGTCTCACCGCGAAAAACACGGTGAGACAAGCTGATTCTATAAATTTTAGTTTAAATAGATGGTCGCTCCATCTGTGTCAAAATCATAGGATCCGTCGAAATAGCTGAAAGCACTCACATCGCCCTGGACAAAAGTATAATTCACCGCCCGGGCAACCACCACATCAAAGTCCGGCGCCTCGCACTCAATCACCAGCGGCAGACTGGCCACTGTGGACGCCACTTTGATATCGGCGTTATCCACCAAGTAGATTATGCCTGTGATGGCGGATGTGGCGGTGGACTGGGCCGGATTGATCTCGAAGATGGCGCCGGGGTCGTTGACCGTCACGGCGATCCTGCTGGCGGAAGACGCGTTGCTGTTGATAACGCCCCCATACCAGTAGAACGTGCCGTTGTCGCTTACATCCACCGCGTCGCCCCGCACTCCGGCCAGATTGTCCTCAATGAGTCCGCCGGACATAATGAATGTGGAATACCCGAAGACCCCCGCGGCGCCGCCGTAGTTGACTACTTCATTGTCCGCGATGATGGCGGTGCCGGACATGGTGACATAAGCGCGCTCCAGAAGCCGGATACCCGCGCCGGCGCCGGCCCGGTTGTTTTGCAGCAGCGTTCCTGAGTTCAGCGATACCACACCGTTCCCTTGAACATCGATGAGCGCCTCGCAGATATAATTGCCCATATTGGACTTATTGCCGTCAATGGTAATATTGCCGAAAACAGCGTTGCCTCCTGTGACGACCTCGAAGAGAGAACCGGTCCAGGTATCGCTCCGTTTCACATCCGCCCCGGTCAGGGTGAAGGATGCGGAGGATGAGACCTCTACCGCGCCCATGATATAAATGGTCGGTGTGACCGCGCTGCCCACGGCCGCCGCGGCCGAAGCCCAGTCACCGAAGGGATCCGCCTGAGTGCCGCTGCCGCCGCTGCCTAAGCGGCCGTCCAGGAACACCGCGGTGGATATGTCTGTGGACGATGGCAGTTCCATGGGACTGCCGTTGTCATAGGTCCGAAGTACGAAAGGTGCCGCGCCCAGCCACCCGAAGGTGGGGAAGTCATTGGCCACTAAGGTGAAATAATTCAGGTTGGTGACCGGATCCACTCCCATGTAAGCGGCGATGTCATCGCTTGTGCCGGGAATAGGATTTGTCCCTTGCATCTGGGGTACCGTCAGTTGAAGGTTGATATCCACCCCGGTTCCCCAGCCAGGCGTACCTATATCTTGCCTAACGCCTGTATCCAGCCAGAAGGTACGGGTAAGCGTAGGACGCGCACTGTTATCCGCCGATGCAAACAGGGGTTTCTGCTCGGGAACGATGCTTACGTCCGGGAATACGGTATTGGAGGTGTAGGTTCGCTCAATACTGCCCACCCCGGTAGGCGGGGCATTATAATCGGTCAGGATGCCGGCGGCGCCGGCGATGTAGTTGCCGCCCCTGGAATTGATCGCGCCCTGGTTATAGGACCCCAAAATGTGGCCTTCATTATAACCAACCACGCCGCCCACATAGGTGCGCTGACTGGTCCGCACAGAAGCCACTGTGCCATGATTGCCGCTTTGTTTGACCAGCACCTGATCATTCTGGGCAATGCCCGAAGGCAGGGACAAATATACCCCGCCCACGATGCCGCCCACCCGGCTGCCGCCGGTGACATCGGCATGGTTAACGGTATAGCGGACCGTGGAATATTTCAGAACCTTCAGCTCGGGATCTATGGCGGTGCCGTTCCAGTCCAGACCGCCCACGATGCCGCCGACGTTGCTGGAATCATTATTGGCGGCGAATACCGTCTCCACATAGCTGACCACGTTGATTACCTGACCGTAGAGATAGCCCGCCACCGCGCCAACATTGGTGTAAGGGGCTGTGGTGCCCAAATTGACTTGACTCTCGTCGCTGTCGCTGCCCAGCACCAAGTTGGCCACCGCGCCCCCGTTGACGAAGCCAAAGAGTCCGTAACCGGAGGCGTGCGCGGTCTGATCTCCGGCTACAGGAACCACGTTCAAATTGATGATGGCGTTGTTATTGCCGTCCAAAACACCCCCAAAATAAGGGGCGTAAGGAATTCCGTCCCGCTCGGGTCCGGCCCCGCCGATAGGCGTCCAAGCATAGCCGGCCAAATCAAACACCAACTGGCCCAACTGTGCTGTGTCGTAAGGATTATAGTCAGGATAGGCGTCCGACGAGGTATAGCTGGCGATGACGAAGATCTCTCCCGCAGCCGGGTAGGAACCTCCGCCAGGACTGTAAGTTCCATCGTTCACCAGCGCTGCCAATCCCGCAAGTTTCTCAGGTGAATCAATGATCCAAGGCGCCGTCTGCGTGCCGTTGGCGCCAATGGGACCGGTCCGGGGATCGGCGGTGGTGCTTCCGTCCCAAGTCAGCGTCACTGCGTTGGGCCCGGCCGCAAAGGCCGGAATGGAAACGAAAACCATCATTGCAATGACCAGTAAGGCCATTGCTTTTTTCTTAAACACGTTCAAAATAAATGCCCCCTTTAATTGATAGCTACTTAAGTACATGTGCATAACTTGAACCCATAATCGTAATCCTTGACGCGTACAAGCGTACGCATTCCGCTTTCCGCCCGATGATACCGTGTCTTTGGCCCTTCGTCCGCCGCCCGGATATAGACGGATCGTATATCCGAGCGGCGGACTGCCGCCCTCCTATTCATGTCGCGAACATCCCCCCTTTTCTTTTCGGCGCTTTCTCATCTATGTATATAATGAACGTCTGTTTGCGCTGGCATGGCGAATTCACCACACCGATGTAAACAAACCCTGCGCCCCCGAAAACCCAACAGTCAAAGCGTCTGCCTGGCTGGAAAACGCCCAGGTACGCGTTAAACAAAGAATCCATTTTTTGCTGTTGCCGCCCCCGCCGGCTTCGATGTCCGCCCCGACGCGCGGATCCCTCCATATGATCCGGCATCGCGGACGTTTCGGCCTATCGGCGCCACAGGAACCGAACCGGCGCGTTTTCCAGAAACCTATAGGTTTCTGGAATTCCATATTTTCCAAATATTTGTGTTATTTCTATCGCCGCAGAGCGAAAATCTGCGGCTTTTTTTATGCTTATTTTACATATCAGGAAATTTTGTGAAGCGATTTGAACTTTCCAGAAACCTATACTTTAAAAGAATTTTTATCTATGTACCCACTATATGTACCCGCGTGATTCCGCCCCCGCGCAAGCGCGGCCAGCCGGCGGGCCGGGAACGCGTTTGATAAAGCATTCGACGGGCGTGTCCTCCCCGGATCGGCGGCTCGCGCCGCCGGTCTCGGGGAGAACATATGCCCTATCGGCACCCTATCGAAAACAGAATACCACAAAAAAACGAATTGTTCAATAAAAATTTACGAAAATTTTAATTATCCCCTTGCCCCGGCTCTTGCGGCTCTTGCCATCCGTTCAAAGCTCCAGAACATCCTTTAACATCGCCCGTCATTCCGGGCTCGTCTGTCCCCGTCATTCCGGCTTTATGCCGGAATCCAAAAATGATAAGCCAAGGAACCTGGATTCCGGGACAAGCCCGGAATGACAAACATATGGCGCCGGAACGACGAAGAACGGATGCGCGCAATTGCACAGGCCGAATTTTTTTGTTTCGGACGGGCCTGGCGGCAGGATGCCGCCCCTACGGTACCGTGAACGATGCCTGTAGGGGCGGCATTCTGCCGCCCGCGGCAAACGCGGCAAACGCGGCAAAAACCCGAAACGCGCTATTCCTGCTCTGCTGATGGTGTTTTCTGCGAGCTTGCGCGTCGTCGCGGTTCAAACGTCCTGAGATAGATTAAATCCAGTTTTCCAGTGTCAAACCATCGACGCGTTCAAATTCGCGTGTGTTGTTGGTCACAAGTACCAGCCTCCGCGCCATTGCGTGGGCGGCGATCAACGTATCCATCGGGCCGATGGGAGTTCCTTTGCGCTGCAGACTGGCGCGTATTTTTCCGTATTCGGCGGCAGCCAGACCGTCAAAAGGCAGAACTGTCATGATCGCCAGTATCTGACCTAACGCAACAGCGTTTTTTTCCCGATAGGAACTCGACTCGACGCCGTGTTGCAGCTCGGCAAGCGTAATCGCGGATATGGCGACGCCTTCCTTCTGTTTGATTTTAAGCTGCCCCAGCACGGTTTCCGGTTTTCTCTTGATGATATAAACGCAAATATTGGTGTCAAGAAGATATTTCATAAAATGTCTCTTATCTCCTGTGCGCCCTGCTCGCGCCCGTATTCCATAAAGTCATGAGAGAATCCGTTCAGACCGTCGAGGAACGTTTCCCATGCCCGTTCCTTGGGGAACAGCATCACGGCGTTTCCGATTTTCTGAATATACACCTCGTCGCCCGCAAAGCGGTATTCTTTCGGCAGACGCACCGCCTGACTCTGGCCGTTCGCAAATAATTTCGCAGTTTCCATAATCATTACCTCCCGTCAATAGTATATACTCGAATATATATTTTCGTCAAGCTTAAACGCGTCTGAGCAAGCATATGCGGCGCCGGAACGACGAGGAACGGATGCGCGCAATTGCACAGGCCGAATTTTTTTGTTTCGGACGGCCCCGGGCGGCAG
>JAISDM010000066.1 GCA_031264885.1 Peptococcaceae bacterium
CGGCTCCGCGTTTTGAATTTCTACGGCTCAATTTGCTGCAAAAGCCAAACTCGCTCCGCTCAGACAGTGGCTTTTGCGGGCGCAAATTTCGCCTAGAAATTCTAAAACGCTCCGCCTAACCGGCCGTCATCCTCCCCCTCCGCCGGATACCGAGCTAAACTATGAATTGAATAAACTTCATGAATAAACTTCACGAAAAGCAGAGAGGCGATGGCTTTTGGACGGCAAACGGAAAGAAGATATGGAGCGTTTTATTCTCAGGCACAATCTGAATCGACTGGGAGAATTGGATTTGGAGCTGGTGGACAAGGCTTTTCATCATCCGTCCTATATAGCGGAACGGGGAGACGCTGTCACGGATAGCTATCAGCGGCTGGAATTTCTGGGCGACGCTGTTCTGGGTATGCTGGTCGCCCGGTACCTTTACCGCCGGTTCCCCGACCTGTTGGAAGGGGATATGACCCGAATGCGCTCCGTTGTGGTTTGTGAGGCTGCCTTGGTTAAGGCCGCGAGGAAGCTGAATTTGGGCGCGGTGATTCAGTTGGGGAAAGGGGAACGGCTTACCGGGGGCGCCGTCCGGCCGTCTATTCTGGCGGACTGTATGGAAGCCTTGCTGGGGGCGTTGTTTCTCTCCGGCTGTGATCTGGACCGGCTGACCCAATTTATGGTGGAGATACTCCATGATTCTATAAAGGCGGCGGAACGGGGGGGCGATATCAGGGATTATAAGAGCCGCCTCCAGGAGCTGGTGCAAAAGAACGGGGCGAAGCGCCTGACTTACTTCATTGTGAGCGAATCCGGGCCGGATCATAACAAGGTGTTTTGCGCGGGGGTCGCCGTGAATGACGAGGAGATCGCCAGGGCTCAGGGGCGCACGAAGCAGGACGCCGAACAAAAAGCGGCGAAAATAGCCCTGGCGGAGCTGCAGCCGGATCCGCAGCCGGATTCGCAGCGCGGCCAGGATCCCCCAGAATCCCTCAATGTCCCCCAGGATCCCTTAGATCCCTTAGGATTTTTCAATATCCCCCGGGATCCCCCGGGATTTCTCAAGAACCCCCAGTATCCCTGGAGGAGATGAGGTTTCGGAACGGAGAAACGAGTCCGAAAGGCAGGCGGCGCGAGTGTACCTCAAGAAATTGGAAATACACGGGTTCAAATCATTTGCCGATAAGACTGTGCTGGAGTTCAGGCCGGGGATCACCTTGGTGGTGGGGCCCAACGGCAGCGGGAAATCCAATATCGCGGACGCCATCCGGTGGGTTCTGGGCGAGCAGAGCGTCAAGTCCCTGAGAGGCGGCAAAATGGAGGACGTGATCTTCGCCGGAAGCGAGAAACGCCGTTCTTTGGGCATGGCGGAGGTGTCGCTGACCATTGACAATACCGCGGGGGATTTCCCCATGAGCTACAGCGAGGTGACGGTCACCCGCCGGCTGTACCGTTCCGGGGAGAGCGATTATCTGATCAATCGGACGCCTTGCCGTCTCAAGGATATCCATGAGCTTTTTATGGATACGGGCGTGGGACGGGAAGGTTTTTCCATGATCGGGCAGGGGAAGGTGGATGAGATTCTTCAGGCCAGGCCGGAAGAAAGGCGCGGGATCATCGAGGACGCCGCCGGTATTGTCAAATACCGGTACCGCAAGCGGGAGGCGCTCCGGAAGCTGGAGGAGACGGACGCGCATCTTCTGCGCCTGGAGGATTTGCTTCTGGAATTGGAAGGGCAGGAGGGGCCGCTGAAGAATCAGGCGGAAGAGGCCGGCCGCTACAAGGCGTTAAAGGAAGAGCTGGACATGCTGGAGGTCGGCCTGATCGTGGACGAGGCGGAGGATTCCAGGAAGAAACTGGAGGACGCTCAGGCTCAATTCCAAAAAATATCCGATGAGCTGCTGTCGGAAAAATCAGGCTTCCTGGTGGTCCAGGGGCAGGAGGAGAGTCTCCGTCTGGAGCTGAGTCAGAATGCCGAGGCTTTAAATCAGACGCAGGAAGAGATTTATCAGAAGAACCTCCGGCTGGAAGCCATGGAGACCGAGTACCGGTACGGGCTGGAGCGCGGCGAGTCGATCCAGCAGCAGATTCAGGATTTGGAGGCGGATAACATCCGGCTGGACGCCGAATGGAAGGATATGACCGGGGATTGGAACGCCCGTCAGGAGGAAGGGGCGGTATTGGCGGAGCGTCTGGGCCAGACCCGTGAATCCCTTGAGCAAATGGAGAAGGAACAGGCCCGGGAGCAAGAGGCGGATTTCAAATTGAGAAGCGATCTGGAACAGATGAAAGAGGATCATTTCGGCCTGATTCAGGAAGACTCCACCCTTGGGAACGAGGAACAGGCCGCGAACCGTGAGCTGCAGTCCATGGAAAAACAGGCGCAGGTCATCGAAACCCACGCCCGGCAGCTGGAGGAGAGCCGGCTGGCGCTTCAGAAGGAAAAAGAGAATCTGGACGCGGACATTCAAATGCTTGAGACGACCCGGAAGACGTTGGAGAACGGGCTGTCTTTCCTGGAACAGAAACAGGAAACCGCCAGGGCGGAGCTGGAAAAGATCCAGCAGGCCAACCGGCTGTTGTCGGATGAGCGGAGTCAGGCGCTGTCGCGTTTTAAAATATTGGATGAAATGGAAAGGGAAGGGCAGGGTTATGCCCAGGGTGTGCGGGAGATCCTGCGGCACAAGACCCCAAGCCGCTTCGCGGGGATTGTGGGCACGGTGGCGCAGGCCATCCGGATCCCCAAGGAATATGAGCTGGCGGTGGAGGTGGCCTTGGGGGGCGGCGCGCAGAATCTGATCGCGGAATCGGAACGCGCCGCTCAGGAGGCCATCCGCTGGCTGAAAGCCCAGAACAAAGGCCGGGTCACTTTTTTGCCGATGGATACCGTCAAGGCGCCGGTTCTGCAGAAGGACGGGCTGCCCAGAGGCAAGGGCATCATTGGAAGAATGAGCGATTTGGTGGACTTCGAGGACCGTTTTTTGGGGGTCTTTGAGTTCTTGCTGGGGCGGATTTGGCTGACGGAGGATTTGGCGCTGGCCGTTGCCCGCGCCAGGGAGACCCATTTCCGCTGGCGCATGGTGAGCCTGGACGGTCAGGTGGTGAACGCGGGCGGGTCTTTGACGGGCGGAAGCATGAAGGTGAACGCCACGGGGATTCTCGGCCGCCGCCGGCAATTGGAGGAATTGGACCGGGTCATCCGCAGCCAGTCCGACGCCTTGCTGGAAGGCGAGGCGCGGGAAGAGAGGGCGCAGGGTCAGGTGGACGAGGTGGCGGATATGCTGTCTCAGGCCCGGGATGAGATTCAGGAGGTAAAACTCCGGCAGGTGCGGATTCAAGGGCTGAATCAGCAGAAAACGGAGACGCTGAACCGCCTGATCCGGGATCAGGAAGGGCTGGCCTTGCAGAGGGACGAAACCAGCGGCGTCCAGGGCGAGGTGTTGGGCCGGATGGCGGTTCTCCGGGAGAACCGGGCGCTTTTGGCGGATCAGATCCGGCGGATGGACGCGGAGATTCAGCAGGTCAAAAGCCTGGTTCAGGCCAATGAGGCGCAGCGCCCCATCAAGCAGGAGCGGTTGATGGAGCTGCGGGTCGCGGCGGCGACGATTGAAGAGAAGCTCAACGCTTTTGACCGGGAAAACGCCGATTTGCGCCGCCGGATGGAGCAGATCCGGAACAAGAAGCTGGGCCAGGAGGAGAATGCCGCGCTTCTGCGGAAACGCAAATCGGGCATTCTGGAAAACGCGCAGTCTATGGCTAAGGAGAAAACGGAACTGGCTCAGGCGCTGGCGGAGATGGAAGACCGGAAGGCGGCGCTGCAGACGCGGAAGGCGGCGCTGCAGGATCAGGCTGTGGCTCTGGATGAGGATCAGAAAAAGAAATACCGGCGCATCCAGCAGCGGGAGGATCAGGTTCACCAGCTGGAGCTTCAGAAATCCCGTTATTCTGTGAGTCTGGAGGAGGTTTCGAAGCGGATCGCCGTCTTTGGCGTGTCTTTGGAGGAGGCGGTTGAGAAGGCGGCGCCCATCCGCGACCGCCGGGCGGCGCGGGAAAGGATCGACTGGCTCCGGCAGGAGACCGAGGGGATGGATCAGGTGAATTTGGGGGCGATGGAGGAGTACCAGCGGCTTTTGGAGCGGTTGGATTTCATGCGCGCTCAGATTTCGGATTTGACGGAGGCGAAGAAAGAGCTGCGGAATGTGATCCGGGAAATGGACGAATTGGTGGCCAGGCGTTTCAAGGAGACCTTTGAGCAGGTGAACGAGAGTTTCAGCCGGATGTTTGTCACTTTGTTTGAGGGGGGGCGGGGCAGGCTTTCGCTGACTCAGCCGGACAATCTGCTGGAGACGGGGGTGGAGATTATGGCGCAGCCTCCGGGCAAGAAGCATGAGCTTCTGACCTTGCTCTCCGGCGGGGAAAAGGCGCTCACCGCCATCGCGCTGCTCCTGGCGATGCTGCAGATTCGTCCCAGCCCTTTCTGTGTGCTGGATGAGATTGAGTCCAGCCTGGATGAGGCCAATGTGGTCCGGTTTGGCAAGGTCGTCAAGATGTTTGCCGACCGGTGCCAGTTTATTGCCATCACTCACCGGAAGGGGACCATGGAGATTGGGGATGTGCTGTATGGGGTGACGGTGGAGGAGAGTACGGGTGTGTCTAAGCTGATCAGTGTCCGGATGGAGGACGCGAGGGCGGCGGTGGCCGGGTAATATTATTTGAACGGAGGGTATCATGGGCTTGTTGGGCGGTTTTTTTAAAAAAATCAATCAGATGATTACGGGGCATACCCCGGTGGATGAGGCGTTCTTTGATTCTTTGGAGGAGCAGCTGATTTTGGCTGATGTGGGGGTGTCTACGGCGATGAGGCTGACGGAGGCGCTGCGGGAAAAATCAAAGGAGGAAAAGTGGACTGAGGCGGGTCAGCTGAGGGAGGCGATGGAGGCGGCTGTCGCGGAAATACTGACCGCTGGGGAACACGCGCCGTGTCTGGAGAAGGGCCGGCTGAACGTCATTCTGCTGGTGGGCGTCAACGGTGTGGGCAAGACCACCAGTCTGGGCAAGCTGGCTTACCGGCTGAAGGAGGAAGGCTGGCGGGTGCTGGCGGCGGCGGCGGACACGTTCCGGGCGGGGGCTGTCGATCAGTTGGAGGTCTGGTGCCGGCGCTGCGGGATCGACCTGGTCCGGCATCAGGAGGGGAGCGATCCCGGCGCGGTGGTGTTTGACGCCATACAGGCGGCCAACGCCAGAAAAATGGATGTGCTGTTGGTGGATACCGCCGGCCGGCTGCAAAACAAGGTGAATTTGATGGAGGAGTTAAAAAAAATCCGGCGTGTGATCCAGCGGGAACTGCCGGATCAGCCCGGAGAGGTGCTGTTGGTCCTGGACGCGGCCACGGGGCAGAACGCTCTGTCTCAGGCGGAGCTCTTTCGCGAGGCGGCTCAGGTGACGGGGGTCATATTGACGAAGATGGACGGAACGGCCAAGGGGGGCGTGGTCCTGGGGGTGCAGAGTGAATATGGGCTGCCGGTGAAGTGGGTCGGAACGGGGGAACAGATCGGGCAGCTGGAGGTTTTTGACGCGGAGGGCTTCAGCCGGGCGCTGTTTGAGGAATGAGAAAAGGGGGCTGATTGTATGGAACCGGTGGAAATCGCGGTGATTGGCGGGACGGGGGTTTATCGGGCGGATATGCTGGAGGACGCGGCGTGGCGGGAGGTTCGGACCCGTTATGGCGCGGCGGAGGTTTTGGTGGGCCGTCTGGAGGGGCGGTCGGCGGCGTTTTTGACGCGTCACGGCAAGGGGCATTCGGCGCCGCCGCATTTGATCAATTACCGGGCGAACATTATGGCGCTGAAGCAATTGGGGGTCAGGCGGGTGGTGGCCACTGCCGCCGTGGGGTCTTTGAACGAGCGCATGAAGCCTTTGGACTTTGTGCTGGCGGATCAGTTTTTGGATTTTACCAAGGCGCGGAAGAATACGTTTTTTGAAGGCGGGGCGGACGGGGTGGTTCATCTGGATGTGAGCGATCCTTACTGTCATGAGGTGCGGAGTGTCATTGAGGCTCAGGCGAAGGCGCTGGGAATGCCTGTTCATCAGGGGGGCTGTTATGTGTGTACGGAAGGGCCGCGCTTTGAGACGCCGGCGGAGATACGTATGTTCAGGCAGCTGGGAGGGGATCTGGTGGGCATGACCAGCGTGCCGGAGGTGCTTCTGGCTAAGGAGGCGGGTATGTGCTACGCGGTTATCGCGATGGTGACCAATTACGCCGCGGGTATTTCGGAGAATCCGCTGTCTCACGCGGAGGTTCTGGAGGCTATGGATACGCTGAGCGGCAATATTTCCAGGCTGATTATGGGGACGCTGTCGGTGATGCCGGCGGAGGCTTCCTGCGGCTGCGGGAATATGGGGGAGCGGTTCGCGAAGATGATGGGGGAGAAGTAAACAAAGGGGGACTTAGTTCGTGAAGGGGTATTTGATTGAGAATGTGACGATGATTCCTGTGGATGGGAGAGTCTCGTGGACTGTGGGGGATATCGCGGTGGCGGGGGACAGGATTCTGGAGACGGGGGAGGGCTTGGGAGCGAAATACCCTGAGCTTGCGAGGGTCTCCGGCAAGGACAGGCTGGCTTTGCCGGGACTGGTCAACTGTCACACCCATTGCGCCATGACGCTGCTGAGGGGCTACGCGGATGATTTGCCCTTGATGGAGTGGCTGGAGACTAAGATTTTTCCCAGGGAAGCGCATCTGAACGGGGAGGACGTCTATTGGGCTTCTATGCTGGCGATGCTGGAGATGATCAAGGGAGGAACCACCGCCTTCGCGGATATGTATTATTTTATGGAGGAGACGGCTAAGGCGGCGGCGGAATCGGGGATACGGGCGGTGTTGTCCAGGGGGCTGACCTGTACGGACGGGGGCGGCGCCGGGCGGCTGGAGGAGAATGTGGAGCTGGCCCGAAACTGGCATGGCAAGGCGGAGGGGCGGATCACGGTGATGCTGGGGCCCCACGCGCCTTATACCACGACCGCGGATTACTTAAAGGAAGTGATAGCGGCGGCGGACGAACACGGGCTGGGGCTGCACATCCATCTGTCGGAGACTCAGGCGGAGGTCGGCCAGATTCGGGAGCGGTACGGGATGGGCTCTGTAGAATGGATGGAGTCTATCGGCTTGTTTGAGGGCAGGCATGTATTGGCGGCGCATTGTGTGGTGATTTCGCCTGAGGAGCGGGAAATTCTGGTGCAGCGGGGCGTGGGCGTCGCTCACAATCCTCAGAGCAATCTGAAGCTGGCCAGCGGCGTCGCGCCCGTGCCGGAGCTTCTGAGCGCGGGGGGGCTGGTGGGGCTGGGAACGGACGGGGCTTCCAGCAACAACGATCTGGATATGTTTGAGGAGATGCGCGCCTGCGCCATGATTCACAAGGGGGTTCGGCTGGATCCGACGCTGCTGCCGGCTTCCCAGGTTCTGGATATGGCCACGAGGCAGGGGGCGCGAGTCGCCGGGCTGGATCGGACGGGCTCCATTCAGGCGGGATACAAGGCGGATTTGATTTTGCTGAATCTGCGGAAACCGCATCTGACACCTATGTATGACCCGGTCTCTCATTGTGTCTACGCGGTACACGCCGAGGATGTGGATACGGTCTGGGTGGATGGAAAAATGCTGATGAAAGGCCGGGAGATGCTGGCGGTGGATGAGGAGAAAATCCTCTATGAAGCCGGGCGCCGCGGGAACGATTTAATCCGGCGGTGAGCCGGAGAAACCGTCAAAACCGCAGCCTTCACGGGTCGCCCGCGACTGCGGAAGAAGCCGTGTGTTCAATGCTGGCGGACTATAACCGCAAAACAACGAATTTGTCAACTGTTTTGCGGTTATAACCGGAAACATACGGCGTTCGATGTACGTTTTTTGCCATTGTAATCACATCCTTCTTCTGATATACTGTAGCCAGATTCTGCCGTTCCTCCGGCAGTTTGCTCCCTTTTCCACAGGAACAATTAAATTACGTCCAATTTTAGAAGGGGGAATTCTTATGTTAGTAACAGCGACAGAGTTCAAGAGCAACATTGGCCGATATCTGACCCTTGTCGCCAGCGAGGATATTTTTATCACCAGGAACGGCAAAAGCGTCGCCAAACTGTCCAGCGCGAAGCAGGACAAGGTGGATATTATGAAGTCCCTGTTCGGTATCATCCCGAATGACGGCATGACCTTAGAGCAGGCGAGAGAGGAGCGGCTGGCGCGATATGAAACTGCTGATTGACATTTTGAAAAAATTGTAATTGCTCCCGCTGTAAAATCAAAAACGGCTCGTTTCCGCGGTATCAAGTCTACCGAAAAAGGAACGGAGCCGTTTTTTTATATTCTATGCGGTCAAACAGAAGGCGTGGCGGCGGACACGGGCGCGGCGTCCGGTTCGGGCAGGTTTGAAAGAATTACGAATTTCCATCGTCATTCCGGGCTTGTTTGTCCTCGTCATTCCGGGCTTGACCCGGAATCCAGGTTCCTTCTTTTGGATTCCGGGTCAAGCCCGGAATGGCGGGATGAGTGCGTTCTCGAGTTCCTGATTTCGCCGCGAAAAAAGGAATTCCGGGTCAAGCCCGGAATGGCGGGACGCGGCGCCGGAATTTCAAACCGCGGATTGAAATTGAAAAGCGCCGCGTTCTACAAGCGATTTACGGCGATACGGCGGGCGAAACGCGACTGATGAACTATGAAAAAGTGTACCTTTTCATAGTTCATTACGCCTAAACATAAAAATACCATAATTCGACAAACGATGCAAGCAAATTTTAGAGCCTGCATGAAATTTTATGATTTAGTATCATAAATATTACCATTTTTATCATAAACTATGTGTTTATTTTCAATATTCTGGAGACGAAATATCCCGTGAACCCAACTATGAAAAAGTACACTTTTTCATAGTTGGCATGCCGCTTAATGACGCTTTATGCAAGGGGTAAACAAAATATAATCTTAACAGGGGGAATGGCTATGTTTTGTCAAAAATGTGGAAATGAGTTAGCTGAGGGATCTGTATTTTGCGC
>JAISDM010000130.1 GCA_031264885.1 Peptococcaceae bacterium
GTGTCCAAGCGTTTTATCACCAAGCTGTGGAATTCGTCCAAATTTGTCCTCTCCCATTTGACCGATTTCGATCCGTCCTACGCGCCGCGGATGAAGCCTGTGGATCGATGGATCATAGACCGGACGAAAGAGGCCGTCAAGGAAGCCGCCGAACTGCTGAATAACTATGAGATCGGCCTGGCGAGGCATGTGGTGGATGAATTGTTCTGGAAGGATTTGTGTGACAATTATATTGAGATTGTTAAGGAACGCTTGTATCAGCCGGATATCCACGGGGACGAGGAGCGCAGATCCGCTCAGTTTGCCGTGTATTACTGCCTGTTGAATGTTTTGAAAATGTACGCCATATATGTTCCGCACATCACCGAATACATCTATTTAAAGGGATTCAAGGATTTCGTCGGGACGGATTCCATCCATTTGCTGACATGGGAAAGCGGCCTGGAGTATTCGGACGCGGTTCTGCGCTTTGGGGAAGAGATCAAATCCGCGATAGCCGGAATAAGGAAGTATAAATCTGAGAATAATCTGTCGATGAAAGCGGAGGTTCCCTTTATGACCGTCGATGGATCGAAGGCGTTTGAGGATTGGTTCAAGGAATCTGAAAAAGACCTGTACTCCTGTTCTCACGCCGGGGAAATCGTCTACGGTTTGTCTTAACAGTTCCATAGGGTGAGGATGTGAATCCATCTATGTTTGACGGATATATTCGCGTGGCGGCGGGGACGCCGGAAATTCGCGCGGCGCATTGCGAGCATAACGCGCGCCGGATCATTGAGCTAATGAGAAGGGCTTCGCGGGAAAACGCGGGGCTGCTTTGTCTGCCGGAGCTTTGTGTGACCGGTTATACCTGCGGAGACTTGTTCCTGCAGAGGACTTTGCTGGACGAGGCCAGGGAAGCGCTGCGCCTGCTGATCCAGGAGAGCGCGGACCATCCGCTGGTGGTCGTGGCCGGGCTGCCTGTGGAACATCAGTCGAAGCTGTATAACGCGGCGGCGGTGGTATGTGAAGGAAAGCTTTTGGGCTTGGTTCCCAAAAGCTTTATTCCAAATTACGGCGAATTCTATGAACTGCGCCATTTCGTTCCGGCGGGAGGGGAGCTTTCTGCCTTCCGTTTTGATGGAGAAGAGGTTCCTTTTGGGGTAAAACTGCTGTTCCAAAGCGCGCGTATTCCGGAATTTAAGCTGGGCGTGGAGATCTGTGAGGATTTATGGACTCCGGCGCCGCCCAGCTCGTTTCACGCGATGGCGGGCGCCACGGTCGTCGCGAATCTGTCCGCCAGCGATGAAACGGTGGGGAAGGCGGCGTACAGGCGGACGCTGGCGGCGGGGCAGAGCGCCCGGCTGATCTGCGGCTATGTTTACGCGGACTCCGGTTATGGTGAAAGCAGCAGCGACCTGGTATTCTCGGGGCATGACCTCGTTTGTGAAAACGGCGTTGTTTTGGCTGAATCGAAGCCTTTCAAGGAGGGCTGGGCGGTGTCGGAGGTGGATCTGCGCGCCATGCTCCACGACAGGCGGCGGCTGAACACTTTCAGTTATCGCGCGGACGGATACGTTACGGCGGAGTTTGACGGGGGGCCGGCCGCGGCCGGTATTTCGGCGCTGACCCGTTATGTGGATCCCCACCCCTTTGTCCCGGGGGACGAAGGGGAGAAAGAGGCGCGCTGCGAGGATATTTTGGCCATGCAGGTTTCGGGGCTGGCCAAGCGGCTGGATCACACAGGCTGTAAGACCGCGGCGGTGGGGATTTCGGGCGGATTGGACAGCTGTCTCGCTCTGTTGGTGGTCGCGCGGGCATACGCCCGGCTGGGCAAGCCTTTGGAGGATATTTGGGCGGTGACCATGCCTTGCTTCGGCACCACCGAGCGCACAAGAAACAACGCCCACCGGCTTTGCCGGGCCTTGGGGGTCACATGCCGGGAGATTGATATTACCAAAGCGGTGCGTCAGCATCTGGAGGACATCGGACATTCGGAGGAAAACCGGGATGTGGTTTATGAAAACGCCCAGGCCCGGGTTCGGACCCTGGTGCTGATGGATCTGGCGAATCAGGCGGACGGCATCGTGGTAGGCACCGGCGATTTGTCGGAGCTGGCATTGGGCTGGGCCACTTATAACGGGGATCATATGAGCATGTATGGGGTCAACGCGGGTGTACCAAAGACGCTGGTGCGGCATATTGTGAAGCATGTGGCGGATACTTGCGGGATATCGGCTCTGGAACCGGTGCTTCTGGATATTCTCGCCACGCCGGTGAGCCCGGAGCTTCTGCCTCCTTCTCACGGGGACATCAGTCAGCAGACGGAGCGGCTGGTGGGGCCTTATGAGCTGCATGATTTCTTTTTGTACCACGCGCTGCGGTGGGGGCGGGCGCCCGGCGCGATTCTGGAACTGGCGGAAACCGCTTTTGGCGGCGTGTATGAACGGGAGGAGATACTGAAATGGCTGAGGGTGTTTTACCGCCGTTTCTTTGCTCAGCAATTCAAGCGCAACTGTCTGCCTGACGGGCCGAAGATCGGTTCCGTGAGCCTGTCTCCCAGAGGCGACTGGCGTATGCCCTCGGACGCCGCCGCGGAGGCGTGGCTGGAGGAAATAGTGCCGGGGCGATTGTGAATCGGGCGGTCCCGGGCGGCAGAATGCCGCCCCTACGGTATGTGCGGGAGGCGATTATGAATATTTCCACGCTTCACATTATATTTAATATTTGCCTGGGGGTCGGGTTTGTTTTGCCGATTCTGTCTATCCTTACCGGCTGGTTTGGGGATTTCTTCAACGTAGACGTGGATGTGGACTTTGACGTGGACGTGTCTGCGGACGCCGGTATGGACGGCCCTGAGTTCGGCGGCGTCATCCCCTTTAATATGATGTGCTTCTGTCTGCTGCTGATCGTTTTCGGCGCTTTTGGCAAGGCGTGCGCCAGGTGGATGACCTCTTTGGGCGTTACGGCGGCGTTTTTGCTGGGTATTCTGGCCGTCGCGGGTTTTTTTTACTGGCTGCTGTATACGCTGGTCATTAAGAAGCTGAAATCCAGCGATTCGCAAGCCTTGTCCTATGACGATTTTGCCGGCAGGCGGGGGGAAGTGACGCTGCCGGTCCGGGCGGGCCGGATCGGGATGATCTCCGTCATGGACAGCACCGGCAGTTACATCTCTTTCCGGGCCAAAATTGACCCGGGCCTGCAAGACTTCATCGGAGACGTGATTCCCCGGGGCGAAACCGTCCTCATCACAGAGGTGAACGCCCGGGAGAAGTTTTGCTGCGTTTCCCCTTTGCTGGATGATGTCGCCGCCCGCAGAAATTGATACATTTCGACATAAGGAGGAACGGCAAATGGAAATTTTAATTTTGACCGCGGTCATCGTTCTGGCCGTATTTCTGATTCTGGCGGCCATCACCACCACATGGCGGAAGGTGCCCTCCGATAAGGCCGGCGTGGTGGTGGGGATCGGGCATCCCAAGGTGGTCACCGGCGGCGGAACCGTCGTGATCCCTGTTTTTCAGCGGATGGACACCATTACCCTGGAGAACATCATGTTCTCTGTGGAGATCCGGCAGACCAAGACGAAGCTGGGTGTGCCCATCAACGCCGACGGCGTCGTGGTGCTGAAGGTGAAGAGTACCAAGGAAACGATTCTGGCGGCCGTACAGCAGTTCAACTGCGCCAAGGAATCCGAAACCGTCAGCATGATCCGGACCCAGGCGTCCGAGGTCTGCAAGGGCAAGCTCCGGGAGATCGTCTCCTCTATGAGCGTCGAGGACATCTACGACAACCGGGAGAGCTTCGCCGCCAAGGTGCAGGAGGTGGCGGGTAAGGAACTGGAAGAGATGGGGCTGGAGCTAAAATCCTTTACCATCAACGACATCACCGATGAGGAAGGGTACATCGAAGCCCTGGGGAAAGAACAGATCGCCAAGATCAAATCGGAGGCGGCCATCGCCGAAGCCGAGGCCGACAAAAACCGGCAGATCAGGACGGCGGAGGCCATGAAACTGGGCAAGCAGGCCCAGCTGGACGCCGAGGCCCAGGTGGCGGAAGCGGAGAAGGAAAAAGAATTAAAGGTGCAGGCGTTCCGGGAGGAGCAGGAAACCCGCCGGGCCAGATCCGACGCGGCTTATCAGATTCAGGAGAACGTCACCTCCAAGGAGGTCAAGAATACGGCGATGGACGCCGTCATTCTGGAAAAAAGAAGGCAGCAGGAAGTGGCCGAGGCTCAGGTTCAGATCGAAATCCAGGCGGAACAAAAAAACATTGAGCTGGCTCAGAAAAAAGCGGAGAGGAAACAGGCGGAACTCCAGGAAGTTGTGATCCGGCCGGCGGAAGCGGATAAGGAGAGGCGCCAGCTGACGGCGGAAGCGGATAAGTTCGAGCAGCTGAAGCGGGCGGAGGCGGAAGCCGATAAGCTGAGACTGGAGGGCGAGGCCAGGGCCAAGGTGGAAGCCGACAAGATCCGGCTGGAAGGCGAGGCCAGGGCCAAGGTCATCGAAGTGACCGGGCTGGCGGAGGCGGAGGCGATCCGCCGCAAGGGACTGGCGGAAGCGGAAGCTCTGGAGAAGAAGGCGGAGGCTCTGGCCAAGATGAACGAGGCCGGGAAGCTGGAGATGGTCATCGACAAATTCCCGGAGATCGTGGCCGCCGCGGCGGAACCCCTGAAGAACATCGGCAAGATCACCTATGTGGGCGGCAC
>JAISDM010000132.1 GCA_031264885.1 Peptococcaceae bacterium
CGATACGCGCCCTAAATATTGCCGGGCTTGTCTATCCCCCGTCCGTCATTCCGGGCTTGTCCCGGAATCCAAAAATGATAAACCAAGGAACCTGGATTCCGGGACAAGCCCGGAATGACAAAATATAATAGTTTCCGGCGGTCCCCGGGCGGCAGAATGCCGCCCGTCTTTGACAGGCACGGATTTTTTTCGAAGCGCGAAAGCGCACAAGTTTTACGCCTGGCTGCGTATGTGGGCCGCTACTTTCGTGTCTTCCCGTTTGATGTGGGTGATGAGCCAGCCGCCGACGCTGCTGTTGACTTTGCCCACCAATGTAATCGTGGGGCCTTCTTCTTTGAGTTCCTTGCTTAGATCGCCGACGACTTTCTTGAATCCGTCGTGGAGCTTCTTGTGGTTCAGATAATCCGGATATTTGCTCTGCTGCTGGAGCCTTTCCTCATCCCCGAAGTGTTTGGCCGTATAGCTTTCGAGGAAGGCCAGAGTGCTGTTGAGTTTGGCGCGCCCCTGTCCGCTGGAACATGCTTCCAATAAATCGTTGAGTGCCTGAATCAGCTGCTGATGCTGGGCGTCAATCATTTGATTGCCTGTTTCCAGATCTTTGGTCCACGCGTAAGCCATTTTTATCATCTCCTGTTTCTTTTTTGAGTCATACCCGCGAGTATAATACGGCGGCCAAAATGCCGGCCGGTTTTTCGTTATGAACCGGCGTCCGGAGGCGCCGGCGCGTCCCGATTGGAATATTCGGCCATCACCTTGTCCAAGTCGCGGACGATGCCCTCGTCAATTAATCCGCCGCGCGCCATGTCGTACAAAATCGGCATGGTTTCTTCGTGGCTGCGCCCGTCATGGTAAGGCCGGGGCTCGCTTACGGCCTGGTATACGTCGATACAGGCGATCAGGCGCGTATTGAAGTCCATTTCACCGGCGTTTTTGCCAAAATGGTATCCTGAGCCGTCCAGTTTTTCATGGTGGCCGCTGGCTATGTCACAAACGGCTTCCAGGCCCTGGATGTCCTTCAGGATTTCATAGGTAAGCCGCGAGTGATCCTTGATGATCTCAAACTCGTCATAGGTTAATTTGCCGGGTTTCTCGAGGATATCCGAGGGTGTGGCGAGCTTGCCGATGTCATGAAGCGCCGCGGCCAGGTAGATCTGCGCCCGCAGAGATTTGTCATAGCCGTAATACTTGCCCATCAGCCACGCTTTATTGGCGATCTGGACGGAATGTCTTTCGGTAAAAACCGATTTGTAATCGATGATGCGGGCGGTCAGTTCCGCGATGCGGTAGACTTCCGCGTTTTCGATGCTGGCGAACCAGGCCGGAATCATCTGATCCGCCGTTTCCAGGATAAAATCGTCTTTAAGCTTCGCCAGCATATCTTGATCGAGTATTTTCAGCATGGCGCCGGCGGTCCTTCTTGTGAACTGCGTACCGGAGTTTTGGCTGATTTGGTCGCGTATATAGGGCAAACGGTCGGGGGAGATGGTCTGCAGGTGATGGGTTACGTCCAGCATATCGGCGATGGCGATGAGTTCGGCTTCCAGCGGGAACTCGCCTTCGTTTTTCCCGAAAGGCCCCAACCCGTCCGCGCGTTCGTGGTGATAAAGGACGAATCCGTCAATATTCTGCTGAAAGAGCAGGGATTCGGCGTTGCGCTGCCCATACTGGCAATGCAGGCGCAAAGCGGGGGCGTTGCCTTCGCGCTCCGACAGAATGTACTCCGTCAAGGCGCTGTCATGAAACAGCGCGCAGGTTGTGAGCGCCGACAAGCCGGAATCCGTCATGTCGAAACATCGGCCCATAGCGGCGGAAAGGACGGCGATCCGTTTGCCGTGATGCGTGCTGGCGCCCAGCAATTCGCCTTCCACGATGTCGAGGGCGACCGCGATGGCCTTGATCAGCTGATCCATACGGATGTTCATAGAATCATTGCTCCTTGAAATTAATTATGCCACCTGATCATAACATGTTTGTCCGCAAAAGTCTATCATATCGACAAATTTGGGCAAAATTCACCGCCGGGACCGCCGCCGGGTTCCACCGGGTTCCGCGATTCGCAATTTGGAAATCCGCGTCTGTCAAAGACGGGCGGCATTCTGCCGCATCCCTACAGACACGTTATACACGGCGCCGTAGGGGCGGCATTCTGCCGCCCGAAATCCGGATTCGCTCGTATTTGCTCAGGTGCGTTTCGCTGAATCACGCCAAGCTGCGATTCGCAATTTTTAATTGACGATGGACTGCGGGAATGGTAGACTTTTGGTAAAGTTCTATTTGGAGGAAGATGGAATGAAAAAACAAATCAGGCGCTGCTTTGCTCTCGTTCTCGCTTTGGCGTTCGCCTTGACGCCGTGTGTCCCGGCGACGGCGGCCGGCGCGGCGGCCCTCGACGCCGCCGCCGCCCGCGCGGCCGCGTACATGCTGGGCGCCGTGAAAGCCCCCGAGGTAGGCAGTGTCGGCGGCGAGTGGGCGGTGATCGGGCTCGCGCGGAGCGGTTACGACGTGCCGGAAGCCTATTACGCAAATTACTACAAGACCGTTGAGGATTATGTCAAAGAGAACCAGGGGATCCTGCACGAAAAGAAATATACGGAATACAGCCGCGTGATATTAGGGCTGACGGCCGCGGGCTACGATCCGCGAGATGTGGCGGGCTACGACCTCACCGCCGCCCTCGGCGATTTTGAGCGCACTGTCTGGCAGGGCATCAACGGCCCGATATGGGCGCTGATCGCCCTCGACAGCATGGATTATCCCATCCCGGAGAACAAGGGCGCAAAGACCCGGGCGACGCGGGATCTCTACATCGCGGAGATTCTGCGCCGCCAAACCTCCGACGGCGGGTGGAATCTGACGGCGGGCGCGGACGGTGAGGTCGGCGCGAATGAGAAAGGCGATCCTGATTTGACCGGCATGGCGATTCAGGCCCTCGCGAAATATCAAGATAAGCCGGAGGTCAAAGCCGCGACGGACAAAGCCCTTGTGTTTCTCTCGGATTTGCAGGATAACAAGGGCGGCTACACCGGCTGGGGAAGCGTCAATTCGGAGAGTGTCGTGCAGGTCCTGACCGCGCTCTGTGAACTGGGGATTTCCGCCGGCGATTCGCGCTTTGTGAAAAACGGCAATACGCTGGTGGACAACATTTTGTCGTTTCAGAACGCGGACGGCAGTTTTAAGCACACGGCGGAAGGCTCCGGCAACAGCCAGATGTCGTCGGAACAGGCTTTTTACGGGCTCGTCGCGGCCCAGAGGAGCCTCAGCGGAAAAAACTCGCTTTACCGCATGAGCGACACGGTCAGGCGCGGTGAATTCGTGCCGTCCGGCGCGCCGGGACCGGGACTTCCGGGCAAAAACGCGGATGTGAAACAAACCGCGGTTACAAAGCCCGGCGCAACCTTCGCGGATGTGGCCGGCCACGCGGACAAAACCGCGATTGAGGCCCTTGCCGCGCGCGGGATATTGGGCGGCAAAAGCGACAGCAGCTTTGACCCCGACGCGACGGTGACCCGCGCGGAATTCGCGGCAATCATCACCCGCGGGCTCGGACTGCCGGAGAAAACGGCGGCGGCCTTCGAGGATGTTCCGGAGGGGCGGTGGTACGCGAAATCTGTGGCGACGGCATATGCCTACGGGATCGTGGCCGGGGTTTCGGTCGCGGAATTCAACCCCGGCGGCACAATCACGCGGCAGGAGGCCGCCGTCATGGTGGCGAGAGCGGCCAAACTCGCGGGAATGGATACGGGGATGGACGCCACGGCCATTCGCGACACTCTGGCGCAGTTCGGCGATTACCGCACGGCCGCCGAATGGTCGCGAGGCTCCCTCGCTTTCTGCTATTCCCAGGGGATTTTGGACGATTCGGTATTGGACGTCAAGCCGCAAGAACCCATAAGCCGCGCCGAAATCGCAGAAATGTTGTATCGGCTGCTGGATAAGGCAAAACTGTTGTAAAGAGGTGTAGAGAATGCGCACGTTCAAGGACGGGCGGCAGAATGCCGCCCCTACAGACGCGCTGAACTGTTATAAAGAGGTGTAAAGAATGCGCAAGCACAGGACGAAAATCATCACGACAGCGGCCGTCATCGGCTTGCTCGCCGCCGCGTGGATGTTTGGCGGCAACTACGCGAACCGCGGCGGCGCGGACGCGGCTGAGATTCCCTCGCCGGCGGTTTCCCCGGCAATAACGGCCATGGAAGCCAGGGGCGGGGCCTCCGCACAGACACAGCCGCCGCGGATCGCGGAAGAATCCCCGCCGCAACCCGCCGAAACGGCCGGGGCCGGAGCCGGGGCTGAGGCCGGGGAAGCCGGCGCGTCTCCGCAGCCACAATGGCCGCCCGAAGCATCGAAGGAAGCGTCCGGGGAAACATCCGGGGACGCGTCCGCGCCGCCGGCAGAGCAAGGCGCCTCCGCGCCGGAGACATCCGCGGTCATGATCATTGATCCCGAAACCGGCAAAGACAAGTACCTTACGGATCCCGTTCCCTCCGGCAAACCCCTCCCTGTGGAACCTCAGGACACGACGCTAGGCGGCGGCGAGTTCACGGCCACGCTCACCGTCCGCTGCGATACGATCCTCGACAACATGGACTTGCTCGACCGTGAAAAATGGGAACTGATTCCGTCCGACGGCGTGATCTTCGCCGAGACGACCGTTACCTTCTATGAAGGCGAAAGCGTATTCAACGTCCTGCAGCGCGAAATGAAGCGGGCGCGAATCCACATGGAATTTATGAACACGCCCATTTACAATTCCGCGTACATCGAAGGCATCCACAATCTCTACGAATTCGACGTGGGCGAGCTGTCCGGCTGGATGTACAAGGTCAACGGCTGGTACCCCAATTACGGCTGCTCGCGCTACCAGCTGAAGGACGGCGACGCCGTCGAGTGGCATTATACCTGCGACCTCGGGCGCGACCTCGGCGTAACATGGATCGCGGGCGCCACAGATGCGCAGCGCGACGAATGACGCCGTGCCGCCGCTGACCGCGATTCGCGGTGACAATATGCCGCCGCAAAATGACGGCACAAATATTCGATGAAAAACCATTTTTCACGCTCAGAATTTCTAACGTCATTCCGGGCTTGACTATCCCCTGTCATTCCGGGCTTGTCCCGGAATCCAAAAATGATAAACCAAGGAACCTGGATTCTGGGACAAGCCCAGAATGACAAAAATATGGCGCCGAAATAACAAGATATGACCGTTTTCGAACGGTCTCGGGCGGCAGAATGCCGCCCCTACGGTACTTGTGTTTGCCGCAGTTGTAGGGGCGGCATTCTGCCGCCCGTCCTTGACAGACGCGCATTTCCAAATTACGAATCGCAGATACGGTTATAATGGATTGACAATGAAGTTATATTATTATAGAGTTGAATAGAAGGGGATATTCGGGTCTAAGGTTAATGGTATAGAAAGGTTTAATTGAGATATTAGTACATTTCAAAGAATAGAAATGGGGGCGCTTGAAAAATGATACAAAAAATCAAGAATCCGCAATTAATGACTTCTGATGAAGCGAAAGAAAAATATGATGACAAGTATTATATTCAGATAGGGAGTTTAAAATCCAAATATCAAGATGGCCGAAAGGAAGTATACGTAGCATATACGGCTGATAGTTACGAAGAATTATTGGAAGAGTTTTCTAATGAGGACGCACAAGATAATATAGTAAGTGAATTTGGAGGCATACACGATTTTACTTTTGGAATACTATTTGGGGTAAATGTACCAGACAGACTTGTGTCATTTTTATAGGGGATAAATAAATGCATGATTGCGAATATAATATACAATTAAATAAAGGGAAATTATATGAGGATGCTATTGTTGCAAATGATAAAGGAGTTTTTAAAGAGGTAAGATTTCGTATTGATACGGGGGCAGACCAAACTGTTATATCAGAGAATTCTATGAAAGCCGCGGGATTTGTGAAAGGCAGAGGCCAATTTATGGTTGAAGGGCACAAATCATTTATGATTGCTTCGGGGGAATTCATTCAATTGCCTTGTGTGAAATTAAAGCGAATTATTGTGTTCGGGCATAGCTTGTATGAATGGGAAGTTGTGGTAGGCTCGCATAACGTAAATTTATTGGGCATGGATGTGTTGGTGTATTTTGACATGAATGTGAGTCAATCACATAAAAAGTTATTTGTAAAAATGGCGAAGAATAAGCAGATTAATTGATAAGCGAGAGAGAACCAGTATAGGTATAATAAAATGATGAAAGATGGTATAGTAACAAAAAACGCGGCGAACGGTTGAGTTCGCCGCGCTTTTCGTTTTTTTTTACGGGATGCCATAATTGCGGGTGATAATAATCGTTATCGGTTCATTGTTGTTGTGCGCTTTTTTCCGCGCCCGAATCTGCCGTCTCCACGAACCTGTTTAGAATCGCCGCGATTTCCGCGCGGGTGGCCTGACATTGCGGATCGAAGAGTTTGTTGGGTTTGCCACCAATAATGCCGTTTGAATAGCAGTACGCAGCGCCTTCCAACGCCCAATCCGAGATTTGCGCCGCGTCCGCAAAATCAAGCTGCGATATCTGCGCGTTCCGCATAGTTAAATCCATATGATTCGCGTAATTCAGCAAAATGACCGCCGCCTGTTCACGGGTGACGCTATCGCCGGGCGCAAAGAGATTGCCGCCGACTCCATTGACAATGCCGCTTTCCTTGGCCCAGGCAATGGCCCTGGCATACCACGCGCTTTCCAATACATCGCTGAAACTGCCTCCCGCGGCTGCCGCAGGTTCGCCTGCCAGTCTATGCAACACCGTCACCAGCATTCCCCGTGTTACAGGTACCGTCGGCGAAAATTCATCGGCGCCTGTACCCACCATGAGGCCGTTTTCGTATACCCGAACCACATCCCAATAATACCAGGCATCCTGTCGCACATC
>JAISDM010000199.1 GCA_031264885.1 Peptococcaceae bacterium
GCCGCGAATTTCCCATATTGAATCAGCGCCTGAGCCGCCTGCTCCGTAGCCATATCGTTGCCCTGCCCGTCACGCGTATGCCTGAACCGGCCGTCCTCCGCCTGATAGGACAAAAGTACGTCGATCAGGGTTTTGCCCTGTTTGACAAAGCGTGTGTCCAGCGGGTTCACGCCCAGTTTGCTCAGAGTCAGCACGACCTGCGACACACTGCCGGAATTCTTCACGTCCAGGTTCAAGAACTCTCCGTCTTCCGATTGAGCCCCCAGCAGATATTCCATGGCCCGCGGCGCCGCCTCCGTCTGCTCCTTGCCCGCGAGAGCGGCCATGACCATGGCCGTCACATCCACATCCGAATCCGCTCCCTTGGATAAAGGGAATCCCCCGTCCTGATTCTGATAGGTCAAAACCGTCTCCACCAGACGCTCCCGGGTCCAGGCGGCGTCTTCCGGTATCGCTTCCGATTCCAGCGCGTTCAGCGCCCACAACAGACCGTTGACCCCCTGCCGGTCGATATCGCCCATACTGTAAAGCTTCTCCACCAAATTATATCCGCCGGCGTTCTTAGGATCCTGTCCGATGGATTTCAAGTACAAAATAGCCTTGGCGTAATCCGTCGCCAGCCGGTACTCGCCTTGCTCCCGCCGAATCTCTTCCAGCAAGGCGTCCGTTACATTCTGGGGCGCCGCCACGTTCTGAGACGCCAAAATCATCCCTTCCCACAGACTCAGCTCTTCGCGGTTCCTGTACAGATTCACAATCTGCCGCGCCGCGGCGCTCGCCGCCGCCTCCTGGGGCGCCGCCTGAACGAATCCCTCTCCGCGCTCAATCACTACCTCTTTGGAGGCGTCCAGCCAGGATATCTTCGCGCCCATAGCCTCGCTTATAAAACGCAGCGGCGCCAGGGTTCTGCCCTGAATAATATACGCGGGCACATCCAGGGATCTGGTCTCGCCGTTTACCTGCGCCTCTGTTCCCTCAATCTTAATCACGATCCGGGTTGCGTAATCGTCCCGCGCGACCGCCGGGGTGGGCGTCGGAGTCAGGGAAGGCGCCGGGGTGGGCGTAGGCGTCGGAGTAGGCGTAGGCGCCGCCGCCGACCCGCCGCCGCTGTCGCCGCTGCCCACACCCGCGATATTGCTGGGGTCCTCGCTGTAGAACCAAAGAACGCTGTCCCCCTCTTCCAGCCGGTGATCCAATATGGAGTTCACCGGACTCGCGCCGTTCACTCTGTACATCCAGCCGTTCTGGCCAGAGGGGGCATAACCCGCGACCTCTTCAACATAATTATTTCCTTTCAGCCGGTATGAAAGCCCGCTCTGCTTCAGCGCCTCCAGGGGATTGGGATCCGCCGCGCCGATATGAACGGTATTCCGCGCGTACAGCACCCTGCCGGAGGGCCCCGTAATCTCCAGGAAAACAGCGACGGTATCCGGATTCCCGCCGCTATTGCCGTTCCCGTCTCCACTGTTGCCGTTCCCGTCTCCGCCGTTCCCGCCGCCGTCCGGAGAGCCGGGAGCGGCCGGAACGACCGCCTGATTCCAGTCCACAACGGCGCCCATGCGTCCCAGCGCTTCCAAGGCGGCGGTATTGTCGGCCGCGTTCCCCATGGATCCGAAGCTTCCGCCTTCACTCAGCGCGGAATCGGTGATGTAATCCACCCCGCTGACCCCGTTCTGATTCCACGCGTCCAAAGGCAGGCCGAAATCCGCCAGGGTCATCAGCACCTCCGCGGTATCCACCAAGGGATCGTCCCATTCGCCGTTCAGGAAACTGCCGTCCGCCTGCTGACATGCCTGAAGCCAGGCCATGCCCGCGTCGATCCGCTCGTCGCCCACCTCCGGCGCGTAGGCGCTCAAGCCGTTCAACGCCCGCAGGGTCTGCGCCGTGGTCATCAAATCCACATATCCCTGGGGCCAGGCGCCCGTGCCTTCATCCCAATTCCGCAGCAGATATTCATAAGCCGCCGCGGCCTGTATCCGGTCCAGAACACCCGCCCGCGCCAGCGCCTCAAAGGCGGGCGCGTCGTTGTACAGATTGCCGTCAAAACCCTCTTCCGGACCCTGCCGGTCCACCAGAATTTGAAGCAATGCCGCCTCGCGTCCGGCGTCCCCCATGGCTCTGGCGGCCAGGAACTCATAAGCCGCCTCCTTGGCGGAAACAGCGGCGGGATCCTGAAGGGTCTGATCCATCAGCGCCCGCAGCTGACTGTCCAGACTCACGTCCCCTTGTTTCCACAATGTCAGATCCGCCCCGGCGTTTTTCAATACATAGCCGTCATAGGCGCTGAAATCCCCATAGCTGCTGCCCACGGACATCGGACTTTGATACAAAGCGTGTTGATTCCAGGCCGCCCGCACAGCCAGCGCGCCGAGTTCCTCCGCCGACGCGGCGGCGCCGATTTGCGCCGGCAACCCCAGGAACCCCGCAAGCACAAACATCACAGCCAAAATCAACGACAACCGCTCTTTCATCTTGCCTTTTTTCATTCCGCCTCTTTCCATTTTTCCCGTTTCCATCTTTCCCATTTCCAATAATACACTCCCGTCTTTTTTTGTTTTTCAGGCCGCCCAGGCGCCGGGGGGTAACCCGAACCCGCCTGCCTCCGCGGCATGATAAAAAAAACCGCCCCGTTCCGGGACAGTTTTCATTAACACACCGTCATAAGCGCATCCGATGCCCATGCTTCGCTTACGCGTCGTCAGGCCATCACTCTACCCCGGATTCATGAACCTTGTCTCAGGCAGGTCTTCTGGCTTAGGATCACCACCTTGTCCGCCTTCCCGGGGGGCTTGGCCTCCCAGTGACATTCGATGAACAAGGTTCTCCTATTACAGCGGCGGGTCCGCATCGGATTTTCACCGATTTCCCTATTCTTTTTGACGCCGTGACGTCAAAACACCTGAAACCCATATTAAATTTTCTCCGATACCCAAGAGTATAGCGCAAACAAACGCGGCTTGCAATCTTTTTTATTTCGTTTCTGTGATTCGTAGTTTGGCATGATTTAGCGAAACACACCTGAACAGGTATGAGCAAATCCGGGTTTTCGGGCGGCAGAATGCCACCCGTCCTTGACAGATGTGGATTTTCAAATTAGTTAGAGTACAATGTTAGTAGGAAAAAGTCTTCGTTGAAGTTCAGCCGCGAATGTGCTACAATACATTATATGGAGGGTTGTTCCCGTGACTGAACTAAAGTACAAATTCACATACGATACGTTATTCAAATTGTTGTTCGTGAAGTTCCCCGATTTGCTTAAACGGCTTGTCGCGGCGATTCTCGGAATAACGGCGGACAGTATAACGGATTTCAGAATCACAAATCCTGAAATACCGCCGGAAAGTTTGAACGATAAATTTGCCCATTTGGACATCAATATGACGGTGGATGGGCAAAGGGTAAACCTTGAGGTTCAGGTGGTGAACGAGGGCGATTATCCCGAACGCACCCTGTATTATTGGGCGCGTGAATACTCGTCCGCGCTTCATACGGGCAATCCGTATTCTTCGCTCCCGCGCGTCATAATCATCAGCATTGTGGATTTTTTGTTGTTCGATTGCGCGGAATACTATTCGGAGTTCCGCCCGCTGGAAACGACGCGTCACGAACTGTTGTCGGACAGAATGATCATGTGCTATTTGGAGGTACGGAAACTGCCGAAAGACATAGATGTTGAGAACGAACTGGAACTGATGCTCTCGCTGTTCCGCGCGAGAACGGAAGAAGACTTGAAACAACTTGAAGCACTGGAGGTGCCTATCGTGACGCAGTCAATAAAGGCATACCGAGAGATAACGGTGTCACCCCAATTTCGCGAACTGGAACGTCTGCGGGCCGACGCCCTCCACAACGAAGCGTCGGCGCTGGCGAACGCCCAACGCAATGGAATTGCTATCGGAGAAAAACAAGCTGACGAAAAGTGGCAAGGCGTAGTTGCCAATAAAGATGCCGCGCTTGCTGACAAGGATGCGGAGATTATGCGACTTCGCGCTATGATTGGCGAAATTAAGCAGTAACGGCAGCGCGGCGAACGGTTGAGTTCGCCACGTTTTTTATTTTGTCATTCCGGGCTTGACCCAGAATCCAGGTTCCCGCGTTTTATTTTTAGCTACACCATTGTCGAAATTTTCTCTTGACTTTGATCCTAATAATATGATAAATTCATTTTAGAGAGACAATTATGAAGTAAATCGGATTGTTTATTTTCATTGGGCAATATGATCGGCAAGCCGCTCCTCGGTAATTGATTCCGAAAACCTATAGGTTTTCGGAATTCCATATTTACTATATATTTGTAATTTTTCCGCGCTGTAAAAACGAAAAGCGCGGTTTTTTTGTGTTCTTTTTACATATTATGTGATTTTTTGAGCCGCTTTATTTTTTCCGAAAACCTATACTTTTCTGGAAAGCGGATATCAACCGACAAATGTCAACCCCGCTTTTGTTCAAAAAGGCGCTCGTTTTTTGGTCGGCGCAAGGCTGCCGACTATTACGCCGAAATCAGCGAAGCCAATTCCGCGGATTTTATCGGCTGATTTGGCAGGATACGAGGAGGGATCAAGTGTTCAAGACCGGAGCGGAACCTAGAAACTAAATCATGAGAAGAAAAGGGAGGATAAAAAATGTTAGATTTAGCTATGTTAACACAGGCGATAGGCGACCTGGAAGAACAAAAAGTCATGGATGTCTTAAATGAGTTTGTGGCGTCAAATCCACCAGAATCTGAAATCCAGAAAACAATGACGGCTTGCCAGGCAGGTATGACTATCGTCGGGGATAAGTTTGAAACAGGAGAGTATTTTGTTGCGGATCTTATCTATGCGGGGGAATTATTGTCTGGGGCGATCAACATTTTAAAGTCCATAATTGGATCAGCAAGTACTGAAAAGACGGGCAAGATCGTGCTTGGAACGGTACACGGCGATC
>JAISDM010000209.1 GCA_031264885.1 Peptococcaceae bacterium
GCGGAGCGTTTTAGAATTTCTAGGCGAAATTTGCGTCCGCAAAAGCCACTGTCTGAGCGGAGCGAGTTTGGCTTTTGCAGCAAATTGAGCCGTAGAAATTCAAAACGCGGAGCCGTAAGCCGGCATCCTCCCCCTCCGCCGGGTATTTGCGCCAAACTGCGAATCGCAGGTTTGTTTTAATTTGTTGACATCTTTTCTTTGTCGAAGTATTATAAAAGCTAGTTTATCGTATTGAGTGTATTGACGGACGGCGCGCTTGCGGGCGCTGCCGGGCGGACAGAAGGGAGAGACGCGAATGGGCAGTGAGATTCTAAAGATTGGGCCGACAAAGGCGCCTCATCGCGCGCTGCTTTCGGCGCTGGGGATTACCCGGGCTGAGATGGAACGTCCGTTTGTCGGGGTGGTGAATTCCAAAAGCGATTACATTCCGGGGCATCAGCATCTGGGTGAGATCGGCGAGGCGGTCAAGGCGGGGATCCGAAACGCGGGCGGCGTTCCTTTCGAATTCCAGACCATCGGGGTCTGTGACGGATTGGCCATGAACCATCAGGGTATGAAGTATTCCCTGGCCAGCAGGGAACTGATCGCGGATTCCATTGAGGTGATGATCAACGCGCATCCTATGGACGCGCTGGTATTTGTGACCAATTGCGATAAGATCGTGCCTGGGATGCTGATGGCGGCCTGCCGGCTGAATTTGCCCGCCATTATGGTCAGCGGCGGCCCCATGACCGCCGGCAAAGCGGAGGGAAGGCGCATCGGTTTCAGCGAGATTTTTGAGGCGGTGGGCAGGTTCAGCGCCGGCGGCATGACGGAGGCGCAGCTTTTTGAGTATGAGGAGAAGGGATGTCCCGGCTGCGGGTCCTGCGCGGGCATGTACACCGCGAATTCCATGAATTGTCTGACGGAGGCGCTGGGCATGGGGATGCCCGGCAACGGCACTGTCCTGGCCAACAGCGCCGCCCGGCGCAGGCTGGCCAAGTCCGCGGGGGAGCGGATCATGGCGCTGCTGCGGGAGAACCGCCGGCCGAGGGATATTTTGACCACGCAGGCCATACGGAACGCTTTGCGGACGGAAATGGCCCTGGGATGCTCCACCAACACGGTGCTGCATTTGACTGCCATCGCCCATGAGGCCGGGTTGCGCCTGGACTTGTCCATGATCGACGAAATCAGCCATACCACGCCGCAGCTGTGCATACTGAATCCGGCCGGAGACACGTTTATTGAGGATTTGGATGAGGTCGGCGGCATTATGGCGGTGATGAAAGAGTTATCCAAGGGCGGGCTGATCGACGGCACGGTGAAGACGGCGGCGGCGGACACCCTTCAGGATGTGCTGGATACCTGGACGGGAGCGGACGGAACCCTGATCCATCCCTTGGAGCGTCCTTACCGGAAGGAGGGCGGCATCGCCATACTCCGGGGCAATTTGGCGCCCGAGGGCGCCGTGGTCAAGCAGGGCGCGGTGAAGGAAGGCATGATGACGCACAAGGGCCCGGCCAGGGTATTCCAGAGTGAGACCGAGGCGACGGAGGCTATTCTGAGCGGAGCGGTACAGAAAGGCGACGTGGTGGTGATCCGCTACGAGGGGCCCAAGGGCGGTCCCGGTATGCAGGAGATGCTGGCGCCTACCGCCGCTTTGGCGGGCCGCGGGCTGGACGAGACAGTGGCCCTGATTACGGACGGGCGTTTTTCCGGGGCGACGCGGGGCGCCGCCATCGGACACGTGTCTCCGGAAGCCGCTGCCGGCGGGCTGATCGCCTTCGTAGAATCCGGAGATTTGATTCAAATTGATATTCCCAATCGAAAATTGGAATTACTGGCGGAGGACGCTGTCATAGAGGCGCGGAAGAAGGCTTGGGCCGGCCCGCCGGACCGGGGCTTCGGCGGTTACTTGGCCCGGTACGCCAGACAGGTGACCTCCGCCGCGCAGGGCGCTGTGTTTCGGGGAGAGCAGGAGAGTGATGGATGATGAATGGCGCGCAGTATCTGCTTCGCTTTTTGGAGCGGAAAGGCGTTGACTTGGTATTCGGGTATCCCGGGGGGAAGGTGATTCCTTTATACGATGTACTGGCGGGTTCCAAGCTGCGTCATGTTCTGGCCCGGCACGAGCAGGGCGCGGTTCACGCCGCCGAAGGCTACGCTGAGGCTTCCGGGAAGCCCGGCGTTTGTTTCGCCACATCCGGGCCGGGCGCTACCAATCTGGTGACGGGCATTGCCGACGCGCATCAGGATTCGGTTCCGCTGTTTCTGGTCACGGGGCAGGTGGGGCTGGGGGATCTGGGCCGGGACGCCTTTCAGGAGGCGGATATCACGGGCATTGCCACGCCGGTGACCAAGAACACCTATTTGATTCAGGAATCGCGCCAGATGCCCGATGTGCTGGAGGAAGCCTGGCAGGTGATGACGACAGGCCGTCCGGGGCCGGTGCTGGTAGATATTCCCAGCGATATTTTTGTGGGGCAGTCGGACTTCCCGGAACCGGGGACGCGGATTTTGACCCGGAAAATTCCCATGAAGCACCGCCTGATGAAGAATCTGCCCACCATTGTGGATCGGATCAATCAGGCGAAACGGCCTCTGATTCTGGCCGGCGGCGGGGTCGTCATCTCCGGCGTGCGGAACGAATTGCTTCAGCTGATGGAGAAAATGAACATTCCCGCCGCGAATACCCTGAAGGGGAAGGGCGCCTGTCCGGAAACCCATCCCCTGTCTCTGGGCATGGCGGGTATGCACGGCCGGGCGGCGGCGAATCTGGCCATGAAAAACTGCGATTTGCTGCTGGCTGTGGGCGCCCGGTTCAGCGACCGGGTCACCGGCAACCCGAAGAAATTCCTGCCGGATGCCTTCGTCGTTCATGTGGATCTGGACATTGCCGAGCTGGGGAAAAACATACCGGCGGACATCGGCGTGGCCGGCGACGCCAGGACCTTCCTGAACACATTGCTCAACCGGCCTGAATTGAAGCGCAATCCGGAGACGGACGCCTGGATTCAGCAGATTCAGCAATGGGAAGCCGAGTTCCCCGACGACGGCGGGGGGGATTATGAAGGCGTGAAGTCTCAGGCGGTCATCCGGGAAGCCGCGCGTCAGGCGGGGCCTACGGCGGTGGTGGTGACGGATGTGGGGCAGCATCAGATGTTCGTGGCACAGCATTATCCCCTGGACGCGCCGCGGGATTTCATCACATCGGGGGGCCTGGGCACCATGGGATTCGGGCTTCCGGCGGCGGCGGGGGCGGCTTTCGGCCGGCCGGGAGAGAATGTGCTGCTGTTTGTGGGCGACGGGGGCTTCCAAATGACGGTGCAGGAATTGGCTGTGCTGCGGGAGCACGACCTGCCGGTCAAAATCTTTTTGATGAACAACGGGGTCTTGGGCATGGTGTATCAGTGGCAGGCTTTGTTTTATAAAGAGAACTATTCCCAGACCGTGTTCGGGCACAATCCGGATTTTGTGAAGCTGGCCGAGGCTTATGACATCCCGGCGTTTCGGCTGGATCAGCCGGATCAGATCGCGCCGGTGATCCGGCGGGCGCTGGATCAGGCGGGGCCGGCGCTGATTGACTGCCGCATCGATCCCCGGGAGCTGGTGCTGCCTATGGTGCCGGCGGGCGGAACCCTGGAGGATATGATGGGGAGGTGGCGCGGTGAGACACACATTAGCCGTATTAGTGGAGAATAGCCCGGGCGTTCTCTCTCATGTGGCCGGATTGTTTGCCCGCCGGGGCTATAATATAGAAAGCTTGGTTGTGGGCGAGACGGAGGACCGGACCATATCCCGCATTACTCTGGTTGTGGAAGGGGACGAGCGGGTGCTTGAGCAGGTCTCCAAGCAGCTCAACAAGCAGGTGGATGTGATCAAGGTCAACGACATCACCGAGGATGAGACGGTGGACCGGCAGCTGCTGCTGATCCGGGTATCGGCGGATCAGTCCAACAGGCAGGAAATTTTGCAGATCGTGGAGATCTTTCGCTGCCGCATTGTGGACATCGGCCGCCGCTCGCTGATTGTGGAGGCTACCGGGGATGAGGCCAAGATTGAGGCGGTGATCAAGTCTCTCCGGCCCTTCGGGATTCAGGAGCTGGTCTGCACGGGCAAGGTGGCCATGGTGCGGGGGTCTAAGTAGTGGTCAGTGGGTAGTGGATAGAGTGGGCAGTTAAATGATGAGGAGGCAGTATTTATGGCGAAGATGTTTTATGATCAGGACGCGGATTTGAGTTATTATGACGGCAAAACCGTGGCGGTGATCGGCTATGGCAGTCAGGGGCACGCTCAGGCGCAGAATATGAAGGACAGCGGGTTCCATGTGGTAATCGGGCTGAGAAAGAGCAGTCCCCGCTGGGAAGTGGCTCAGGCGGACGGGTTTGAGGTTTTGACCGTGGCGGAGGCCGCCAAAAAGGCTCAGGTCATTCAGATTTTGCTTCCGGACGAAAATCACGGGCCGGTGTTTAACGGGGAGATCGCGCCTTATTTGGAAGACGGGGACGCCGTGGTGACCTCCCATGGCTTCTCTATCCATTATCAGCAGATCAAGCCGCCGGCGCAGGTGGATGTGTACATGGTGGCGCCCAAAGGGCCGGGCCATATGGTGCGCCGTCTGTATCAGGAAGGCACGGGCATCCCCGGATTGGTGGCGGTGTACCAGGACGCTTCCGGCAAGGCGCTGCAGAAGGGGCTGGCTCACGCCAAGGGTGTGGGGTGTACCCGGGCAGGGGTGCTGATGACGACCTTTAAAGAGGAAACGGAGACGGATCTGTTTGGTGAGCAGACGGTCTTATGCGGCGGCCTGTCCGCTTTGATCATGGCCTGCTTCGATACATTGGTGGAGGCGGGCTATCAGCCGGAATCCGCGTACTTTGAGTGCTGCCATGAATTGAAGCTGATCGTGGATCTGATCTATGAGCATGGAATTTCCGGCATGCGCTATTCCATCAGCGATACGGCGGAATTCGGGGATTTTGTCACGGGGCCCCGCATCGTCAGCGACGCGGTGAAGCAGGAATTGAAGCGTATCCTTGCCGATATCCAAAGCGGCAAATTTGCCAAAGAATGGATCCTGGAGAACCAGTCCGGGCGGCCCCGTTACAGTTCTTTGAAACGCATGGGGCAGACGCATCCCATCGAAAAAGTGGGGCAGGAGCTCAGGAGTCAGATGCCCTGGCTCAAAAACAGCAAGAAGTTGAGTTAAAGGAATGCGGGCGGCAGAATGCCGCCCCTACGATACCATGAACGACGCGCCTGTAGGGGCGGCATTCTGCCGCCCGTCCTTGCGCGGGGAGGTGTTTTTTGTTGCTTCGAGGAGCGGAGATATTGATTAAGTGTCTGGAGAAGGAAAAAGTCCGGGTGGTATTCTGCTATCCGGGCGGCGCCAATCTGGACATTCTGGAGGCGTTGAAAAATTCCTCCATTCGGATGGTTCTGGTCAGAAACGAGCAGGGCGCGGCTCACGCCGCCAGCGGATACGCCCGGGTCACAGGCGAGGCGGGGGTTTGCCTGGCCACGTCCGGACCTGGCGCTACCAATTTGGTGACGGGGATCGCGGCCGCTTATATGGATTCCATTCCCATTGTGGCCATTACGGGCCAGGTGGCGACGGCTATGGTGGGGACGGACGCCTTTCAGGAGGTGGATATTACCGGTATCACGGATCCCATCTCGAAGCACAATTACCTGGTCAGCGATGTGAACCAATTGGCACGCAAGGTGACGGAGGCTTTTCATATCGCCGCCAGCGGCCGGCCCGGCCCGGTGCTGGTGGATATTCCGAAAGATGTGGCCATGGCTGAGGCGACGGTGGAATATGTGCCTTATGACCGGGTGGAGCTGAGGGGCTACAAGCCCAACCTGACCGGTCACGCGGGGCAGATCAAACAGGTGGCCAATTTGCTGGAACAGGCGCGCAAGCCTTTGATTTGCGCCGGGGGCGGGGTTCTTTCCGCTCAAGCCTGGGATGAGCTGCGGAAGCTGGCCGAGGGACAGGAGATTCCCGTGGTGCATACCTTAATGGGGATCGGGGCTTTTCCCATGAATCACCCGCTGTCTTTTGGCATGCTGGGGGTCTACGGCGCGGCGCCCGCGAATCTGGCCGTACAGAACTGCGACCTTCTTCTGGCTCTGGGAATGCGGTTTGACGACCGGGTCACGGGGACTGTGGCCCATTTTGCCCGGTCGGCGAAGATCATTCACATCGATATCGACACGGCGGAAATCGGGAAGAATGTGACGCCGCATATTCCGCTGGTGGGGGATCTCAAGATCGTACTCAATCAGCTGCTGGGCCGGCTGCAGAGCCGCCGGCATCCGGAATGGCTGGCGCAGGTTCAGGGGTTCCGCCGGTCGCCTGAGCCGGTGATCAACGAAAAGGGGCTATCGCCCGCTCATGTGCTGAAGGCTTTGGACGATCTGATGCTGGACGGCCTAATTGTGGCTACCGACGTCGGCCAGCATCAGATGTGGGCGGCCAAAAGGCTGACTTACAGGAAGCCCCGTTCTTTCTTGACCTCGGGGGGGCTGGGCGTTATGGGCTACGGGATTCCCGCCGCGGTGGGCGCTCAGATCGCCTGTCCGGGCAAAACCGTGCTGGTGATCACCGGGGACGGCAGTTTTCAGATGAATATGCAGGAGCTGGGCACGGCCAGGGAACAGGATTTGCCTGTTAAGGTGCTGCTGTTTAACAATTCCTGTCTGGGCATGGTCAAGCAGCTCCAGGATCATTTTTGCCGGGGAAGCTACGCGGCGGTGAATTTTACGGGGAACCCGGATTTCCAGCTCATCGGCCAGGCTTATGGGATGGAGACCTTCCGGGCGGTGAGCCGGGAGGGGCTGGAAGAAACCCTCGCGGCGTTTATGAGGGCGCCGGGAATGGCGCTTCTGGAGGCGGTCGTCGATTGGGAGGAGAATGTCTATCCCATGGTGCTGCCGGGGGCAGGGCTGGAGACCATGACCGGGCTGATAGATATTGACAGCATATGAAAAGGGGCGCGGCTTGTGGGGATGACGGTTTCGGAGAAAATTTTGGCCGCTCACGCCGGATTGGACTGTGTGGAGCCGGGCGAATTGATCAGCGCCAGGCTGGATTTGGTTTTGGCCAATGACATCACGGGGCCGGTGTCCATCCGGGAGATGCGGCAGTACGGCTTTCAGGAGGTATTTGATCCGGAGCGGATCGCGCTGATTCAGGATCATTTCGCTCCGCCTAAGGATATTCCGTCGGCGGCCTTGTATACGGCCATGCGGGATTTTGCCAGGGAAAAGGGCATCGTCCATTATTATGAGGCGGGGCAATGCGGCATTGAGCATTGCTTTTTGCCGGAAAGCGGGTTGGTGTCGCCGGGGGATTTGATCATCGGCGGGGATTCTCATACGTGTACCTATGGGGCCTTGGGGGCTTTTGCCGCCGGTGTGGGCAACAAGGACCTGACGGTGGGAATGGCCACGGGGGAGGCATGGTTCCGGATACCGGAGACCATGCTGTTTCTATTGACGGGCAAGCCCGGGAATCCGTGGGTTTCCGGCAAGGATTATATATTGGCCGTGATCGGCCGGATCGGTGTGGACGGCGCTCAGTACAAGGCCATGGAGTTCGCGGGGGAAGCCGTGGCGGATCTGTCCATGGACGGGCGGATGACCATGTGCAACATGGCCATCGAGGCGGGGGCTAAAACGGGCCTCATTGCTCCCGACGACAAAACCCTGTCCTATATCCGGGACAGGGCCAAACGGCCATGGAAGGCGTACTACAGCGATCCTGACGCCCATTACGAGCGGGTCGTGGAGATGAATGTGGAGGACATGCGGCCTCTGGTCGCTTTTCCTCATTTGCCTTCCAATATACGGGACGTGGGGGAGGCGAGGCATATTTCTGTGGATCAGGTGGTGATCGGTTCCTGCACCAACGGACGGATAGAGGATTTGCGGACGGCCGCCGGGATCCTGAAGGGGCGCCGGGTGCATCCTTATGTGCGGGCGGTGGTGCTGCCGGGGAGCCAGCCGATATATATTCAGGCGGTCAGGGAAGGGCTGGTTGAGATCTTCGCGGAAGCGGGATGCGCGGTGAGTACGCCCACCTGCGGCCCGTGCCTGGGGGGCTACATGGGTATTCTGGACAAGGGGGAACGCTGTGTGTCTACCACCAACCGGAACTTTATCGGGCGGATGGGCCATCCGGAGAGCGAGGTTTATCTGTCCAATCCGGCGGTGGCGGCCGCGTCGGCGGTGGCGGGTCATATTGCGGATCCTGATGAGGTAGTGGGATGAGCGGGCTGGAGATGATCAAAGGCCGGGTGTTTAAGCTGGGCGACAATGTGGATACGGATCTGATCATTCCGGGCAGGTACCTGAACGATCCGGATCCGGAGGTTATGGCGGCGCACTGTTTGGAGGACGCCATTGAGAATCTGCCCGGACGGATCCAAAAAGGCGATATTCTGGCGGCGGGGAAGAATTTCGGCTGCGGGTCTTCCAGGGAGCACGCGCCGGTGGCCATTGCCGCCGTGGGGTTCAGCTGCGTAGTCGCGAAGGATTACGCCCGGATTTTTTACCGGAGCTCTTTTAACCTGGGCTTGCCGATTCTGGAGGCGCCGGAGCTGGCGGATGAGGTCCGGGAAGGGGATGTGCTGTCTGTCAGCCTGGATTCGGGCAAAATCCGCAATGAAACCACCGGGAAGGACTATGGCTTTCGCCCGTTTCCGGCTTTCATGCGCGAACTCCTGGAAGCGGGCGGGCTGATTCCCTATACGCTGGGAAAAGGCGGGAAAGGAGGACGGGTATGAATCGGCCTTTGATCGCGGTGCTGCCTGGGGATGGCATTGGGCCGGAAGTGATGGCTCAGGGGCTTTTGGTTTTGGAAAAAGTCTCGGAACGGTTCGGCTTTGAATATGTGCTGGAGGAAGGGCTGCTCGGGGGCTGCGCCATCGACCGCTGTGGGGATCCGTTTCCCGCGGAGACGCGGGAGCTGGCCCGGCGGGCGGCGGCGGTGCTTCTGGGCGCGGTGGGCGGGCCTAAGTGGGACGGGCTGCCTGGCGAACAGAGGCCGGAGCAGGGTGGCTTGCTGGGGATCCGCCGCTTCCTGGGCTTGTACGCGAATTTGCGGCCGGTGCGCTGTTATCCGGAGTTGCTGGAGCAGTCGCCCTTTAAGAATGAGCGGGCGCGGGACGTGGATCTGCTGGTGGTACGGGAATTGATCGGCGGCGCTTATTTCGGGGAGCGCGGGAAGAAAATCCGCGAGGGGGCGGAGGTGGTCTTTGATACCATCGAGTATTCGGAGGCTGCGGTTCGGCAGCTGGCGGAGAAGGGCTTTGAGCTGGCGGAAGCCCGCCGGAAAAAGCTGACTTCGGTGGACAAGGCCAATGTGCTGGATACGTCCAGGCTCTGGCGGCGTGTGGTGGAGGAAACGGCGAAGGCGCATCCGGGGGTGACGGCGGAACATATGTACGTGGATAACTGCGCTATGCAGCTCTGCTTGAATCCGGGCCGGTTTGACGTCATTGTGACAGAAAACATGTTCGGGGATATTCTGTCGGATCAGGCTTCGGTATTGGGGGCGTCTTTGGGGATGCTGCCTTCGGCCAGCCTGGGGAACGGGCGCGCTCTGTACGAGCCGGCGCACGGGTCCGCGCCGGAGATCGCGGGGCGGAACGCGGCGAATCCCATCGCTATGATTCTGTCTGTGGCGCAGATGCTCCGGATCAGCCTGAACCAGCCGGAGGCGGCTTCGGCTGTGGAGCGGGCGGTGGCGGCGGCGCTGGCGGACGGATGGCGCACCCGGGACATCGCCGGGCCGGGGGGCGGGCGGCAGAATGCCGCCCCTACAGGCGACGTGATTGGGGTTCCCGAGGGGGGCGGGCGGCAGGATGCCGCCCCTACAGGCGGTGTGATTGGGGTTCCCGGGGGGGACGGGCGGCAAAATGCCGCCCCTACAGGTGTGGCCGGCACGCGGGAGATGGGGCAGGCGGTATTGGAACGGCTGTGAGGCAGGCGCATTATACCAGATGGCGGGGCGTCGGGGACGCCGCCCCCTGCGATGTTTTTTCCCCGATGAATCGACAAATTATCGCATTCGGCGGGGAAGTGTTTTGATTTTTCATCTTAGGGGATTTGTTCAAAACGCGTTTATTCGACGCGTTTTTTATTTGGCCTGAATTTGTGACACCATGCGGCATGAAAGCAAGAAGAAAGGTGAAATTTGAATAAAGGAAAGCCGGGCTCGGGGCCGAAAAAGGGTAGAGGCCGGGTGAGGAATTTCCGGGCTTGTTTTATCATCCCGAGGGTTTGTCCTCTATCGTCATTCCGGGCTTGACCCGGAATGACAGAAGAGCGCCGAAAAAGGGTAGAGGCCAGGCAGACAGAAAAGCCGTAAGGAGGAATGTTTTGATGACAGTCATAGGGGTTTATGTATCGGAAGAACGCCTGAGAGGGAAATGCCGGCTGCGGATCGTGTCCCGGGCGGAGGCCGGCGGCAAGGAGACGTGTGTCTATCAGCTGATTTTGATGTTTAATCACGAAGGGATCAAGGAATGTGCCTGCGAGCGTTTCTCCGCCGAAGAAACTCAGCGTGTTTTGGAGGAGCTTGCGGGGCAGAAGCGAATCAGCCTGGAGGAGGGCGCGGCGCTGATCCAGGACGCTCATCGGATGAACTGTCTTTTTAAGACCAGGCCGGCCGCCGGATTTGAGCCTTTGAAGGAGCTGCTGGATCTGGATACCCGGGATCTGGACAGGTGGGATATTTTTCAAAAAATTTGCGATTTCCCCATCGCCGGGGAGGCGGCGGTTTCCGTTTTGCTGCGTTCTGTGGCTAATATGGATTTGTTTTTGGCGAAGTGTTTTTGTTCGGAAGATTTGAAAAAAGAAAAGGCGCCGTGGCTCTGGAAAGAGCAGATCGTTCACTGGCAGATCAGCCCCATGAAAGCCGCGGCGGAGGCTTGGCAGGGAGACGGCTGGGTGTGCCGCGTCAGTGTCTTCAGCAAAAACGCCCGGGATCAAATGGTTCAGCGCGTCTATGATACGGAGTGGGTGCAAAAAGAGCGGTTCTATCTTCAGGCGTACACGCTGGCCGCCGCTGCCGTGCTTCGGGCGGACGATCCCAGGAATCCGGAGAACGGCAGGGTTTTTTGCAGTATGTATGAGTTTGCTCCGGCGCGGGCAGGTCAAATCAAAAATATTTTGGATTATTTGCCGGAGGTTTTTATCAACGGCGAGATGGAGCAGGGGTACCTGTACAAATGGCTTGGGGACGAAACGGAGGACGATACCCCGCGCTGCCGCGTGTTTTGCGAGATCCTTCTCCTGGATCAAAAGCTATGGATATACAGTGTTCATCCCGGGCATCTGGCGAAAGCGGAACAGTGGATCGGCGGTCACATGAGCAAGCGGATCCGCTTTGCCGGGAAATGCAGGATATATGAGCGGACGCTCTTGAATATAGCCGTCGCCGGGGATACGGAGGGCATCAAACCGGTTCAGGGGGTCCTGGCGAGGCTGGACGACATGTGTCTGTTTTTGGAGGAGATGGAGTCGCAAAAGGCCCTGAGTCTGTCTATGGGCAAAGACGGGTTCTATTGGTTTTGTTCCGGGGACGCGGGGGTGTCGGAATATTACATTTGTGGAAATTGGGTCAGAATTCATATGTATCAGGGGGATTTGCCCGCTCAGCTGAGGCGGCTGGACGGCAGTCTGGGATGTGTCTTATACGATTCGGATATCCGGAAATACCGGGAGCGCGCCCAACAAAACAGCCAGGGCTACTGGAACTGGTATAAGGCGCTGCGTCAGGCTCAGTCGGAGGCGAACGGGTTCCGGCTCAGGGGTTTTATTCCTGATCTGAGGGATCTGGGATCCGGATTGATCCGTCTGGCCGAAAAATGACGCGGGCAAACGAGGCGGGGCGGCAGGATGCCGCCCCCTACGGCGCCGGAGGACGCCGTTCCTGCGGGTATCGGGGACGACGCGCGTATGTAGGGGCGGCATTCTGCCGCCCGGGACCGTCCGAGAACTATCATACGTTGTCATTCTGGGCTTGTCCCAGAATCCAGGTTCCTTGGTTTATCATTTTTGGATTCCGGGACAAGCCCGGAATGACGGGGTGCGGCGCCGGAATGAGGCGGGGCGGCAGGATGCCGCCCCCTACGGCGCCGGGACGGTCAGACGAAGGCTCTTTTGACGACTTTGGTCAGCTCGCCGAAGATCAGGGGCAAGATGGCCAGCAGCGCTACGATCTCCAGGTCGTTTATGCTGAACCGGCTCACGTTGAATATATCCCGCAGAGCGGGGATCAGCATGACCACGAACAGTAGGGAGAAGGAAAAAATCGTGGCCAGGTTCATGTTCCTGTTGCTGAATACGCCGATCTTGAATATGGTGTACCGCTCGGAACGGGCGGTGTAGGCGCGCAGCAGCTCACAGCTGATGATGGTGACGAAGGCGTAGGACCGGCCGGTCATCAGCCCCATCTCGGTTCCCATGCCGCCTGCCCGGCTGCAGCCCAGCCAGAAGGCGAAGAGCACCGCCGCTGTCATGACGCAGGCTTGAACGGCGATGTTGATGATCATGCCTTTGTTGATGATGGGTTCCGCCGGATTCCGGGGGGGATCGTTCATCAGGCCCGGCTCTTTCTTTTCGGTCCCCAGGGCCAGGGCGGGGAAGGCGTCGGTGACCAGATTGATCCACAGGAGATGGATGGGCAGAAGCGGAATCGGCCATTGAAAAATCATCGCCAGGAAGATGATCAAAATCTCTCCCACATTGCAGGACATCAGGAAAAAGACGAATTTCCGGATGTTGCTGTAGATGACCCGGCCTTCTTCCACCGCTTCCACAATGCTGGCGAAATTGTCGTCGGTGACGATCATGTCCGCCGTCTCCTTGGTCACGTCGGTACCGGTGATGCCCATGGCCACCCCGATGTCCGCCCGTTTAAGCGCCGGGGCGTCGTTAACGCCGTCGCCGGTCATGGCGGCGATGCCGCCGTTATTGCGCACCGCCTGGACGATCCGCACTTTATGTTCGGGGGAGACGCGGGCAAAGACGCTGACGGTCCGGACGACGGCTTCCAGCTGGCTGTCGTCCAGCTGATTGAGGTCGGAGCCGGCCATAACCTGGTCTTCCCGCTCGATGATGCCCAGATCCTTGGCGACGGCGGCCGCCGTATCCTTATAATCCCCGGTGATCATAATGACCCGGATGCCTGCCGTCTTGCAGACCTTGACGGCTTCCAGCGCCTCCACGCGGGGCAGGTCGATCATCCCGACCAGGCCGGCAAAGACCAGGTCGTTTTCGTCGCTCTCCGGCGTGGGTTTCTCAGGTATTTCACCGACCGGTTTGTAGGCCATGGCCAAAACCCGAAGGGCCTGCCCGGCCAGGGTTTTGTTCTGGGCCAAAATCTCCTGGACGTCCGCCGGGGTGATGGCTTCCACTCGGCCGTCCCGCCGGAGAATCCGGGTACACAGGCTGACCAGAATATCCGGCGCGCCCTTGGTGTAGGCGACCGGCCGGTCCTCTTCGTCCCGGTGGAACGTGGTCATCAGCTTCCTTTGGGAATCGAAGGGGATCTCTTGAAGCCGGGGCTGTTTCTGATTCATGATTTCCCGGGTCAGTCCCGCTTTGGCCGCCGTTACGATCATGGCGCCTTCCGTGGGATCCCCGTGGATTTTCCAAATATCCGCGCCCTCGGCGGTATCGTGTTCCAGCCGGCTGTCGTTGCAGAGGGCCTGGATCTCCAACAGCCGGAGGAGGGCCGGTTCACGGGCCGGATCGGCTTTTTGCCCGTCAATCAGGACATCCCCTTCGGGACAGTAGCCTTCTCCGGTCACGGTCATTTCTGTTCCGGACAGGTACATTTTTACCGTGGTCATTTGATTCTGGGTCAGCGTTCCGGTCTTGTCGGAGCAGATGACGGTGGTGCTGCCCAATGTCTCCACGGCGTGAAGCTTCTTCATGATGGCCCGGTGCTTGACCATGCGCTGCATACCCAGGGCCAGCACGATGGTCACCACTGCGGGCAGCCCTTCCGGGATGGCGGCGACCGCCAGGCTGATGGAGGTCATGAACATCTCCAGAACCGGCTCGCCCCGCAGAAGTCCCATGAGGAATACGACGGCGCAGATGGCCAGACAGGCCGTTCCCAGCACCTTGCCCAGCTGGTTTAATTTTTTCTGCAGCGGCGTGGCTTCTTCCTCTTCCTCCTGGATCATTTCCGCGATTTTGCCGATGACCGTGGCCATTCCGGTGGATGTCACGATGCCCTGGCCCCGGCCGTAAGTCACCAGCGTACTCATAAAACCGCAGTTGACTTGGTCGCCCAGGCCGATGTCTCCTTCCAGGGCGGCGGTTTCTTTTTCCACCGGCACGGACTCGCCGGTCAGGGCGGCTTCCTCAATCTTCAGATTGACAGATTCCACGATCCGCACGTCCGCCGGCACGTAATCCCCTGTTTCCAGCACCACCAAGTCGCCGGGCGCCAGTTCCGACGCGGGAATCATCCGGTGTTCGCCGTTCCGGATCACTTTGGCGTTGGGCGCCGACATTTTTTTCAGGGCTTCCAGGGCCTTGCCCGCCCGGTATTCCTGGGAGACCCCCAGGCAGGCGTTGACGATCACAATCGCGATGATAACGGCGGAATCCACCAGTTCTCCCACCGCGGCGGAAACGATGCTGGCGGCCAGCAGAATAAGAACCATGTAATCTTTGAACTGTTCCAAAAACATCTGCCATATGGTGGCGCCTTTTTTTTGCGCCAGTTCGTTGGCGCCGTATTTCGCCAGGCGGGCTTGCGCTTCATCCGGAGACAGGCCGTTCTTGTGATCCGTCTCCAGTGACCGGCAGGTTTCCGGCAGGCTTAACTGGTACCACGGTTTTTGATCCACGTTTCCCACTCCTTTTTTAACGTTACTTTACCATCTTTCGACATATTCGTCAATCTGGCCTTGTGTTCGAAGGCGGGCGGCAGAATGCCGCCCCTACAAATGAGCAGCGCCTTCCCTCCCAGGAGGGGAATTTTTCAAATTACGAATTGAAAAGGTTTTTTTCTCAAATGCTTGACTTTTTTGTCAAAATTGACTAAGCTTTTCTTTAGGATATGAGCGAACAAAAATTTGGAGGGAAGTATATGAGTTTTTTGAATAACATAAAGATGCGAAGGAAGATTGTGTTCGGGTTTTTGATCGCGTGCCTGGTGGCGGTGGCGATCGGGGTCATCGGAATTGT
>JAISDM010000298.1 GCA_031264885.1 Peptococcaceae bacterium
ACTCACTCGACCATAAAATAACGAGGGTCAAGGGCTACATGTCGACCCGGCCCTTTGACTTCGGCAGCGGGCACGCCGCCGGGGAAATCGAGGAAGAGAGAGCGGAGAAATTGGGGTGAAATCCAAACGCCCGATAAGCTGAAACGCTAAGCGCCCGGTACATGACATAATCAAAAAGAAGCTGAACGCAACTGACGGTAATCCGGCCCCGGGGTTAAATCCCTGGGGCCTTTTTATATACCCTCCCGCGAGACGCGGGAGTTAATTTTGCGCAAACTGCCGAAGGAGGCTCAATCCGTGAAATTGTTTGATGTATCTGTAAGAAGGCCGCCGCGCATGGACAAGAACAGGGAGGATATTCCTGTCCCCTGGCGGAATGTTATCGTCCTGTCCGAAAGTTTTGAGGACGCCGCCAGAAAGTCTGTCGCGTATTACAACGACATTGACGGGGTAGACGACTATTTCGTGTCCAGCGTCAGCGTGTACGCGAGCACCGATGAAGGAGAGGGCAACGTCCTCCTGGTGTGATTTAAGGAAACCGCAAACTACGGCGCCCAGCCGGTTCAGTGGGGGAAGGAGATATGCGATATGTTCAAAGATATGTCAAGGAAATTCGATTTGCAGTTTTTCGGGGGAGACGGTGCGGCGGATCCGGATGGCGGCGCCGATAAAGGCGCTGACTCTGGCACAGAGAAACCGCCCAAGGGCGACCCGAAGCCCGATGACAAAATTTTCTCACAGGCCTATGTCGACAAGATAATAAAGGACCGCCTGGAGAAAGAGCGCAAGAAGTACGCGGACTACGAGGACTTGAAGGCCAAAGCGGCCCAACTCAGCGAGATCGAGGCAAAGAAGCTGAAAGACGCCGGGGAGTTTGAAGAGCTGCTCAAACAGGAACGCGCCGCCCACGCCGCTGAACTGGAGAAGCAAAAAGCGGTTCTGGAGGCGCTGGAGGCCGAGAAGAAGGACAAGGAAACTGAGGCGCTGCGGCTGAAAATCGCCGCCGAGAAAGGGATCCGGCTGGAGCTTGCGGACAGGCTGCGGGGGGATACGGAAGAAGAGATTCGGGCGGACGCGGAGGCGATGTCCGCTTTTTTTGCGCCCGCGAATCCAGATCCCAGCCAGCAGCAGCCAAAAGACAAAGCCGTAGGGAGCCCCGCGAATCCCCCAGCGTCTAAACCGGGGGCGAAAAAGACGTGGCGGGAAGAGTATGAGGCCGGCCAGGCGGAGGCGCGCGCAAAGAACGAGGCAGACAGGCAAAAGATGAAGCTGCTGGACCGCTATTAATCGAAAGGAGACGGGAAAATTATGCCCATAGGAACACCGTTATCAAAGAATGTTGAAGTACAGGGGAAATCATCCGTATTCGACAGCTGGAAACGCCGCTATGTAACCGGAGGCGTAACGCTGGACCACACCGCCATAGATCTGGACGGGGAGAATCAGCGAGTCATACGAGCCGGGGAGATCGTTGGGCGGATAACCGCCACCGGCCTTTACGCGCCGTGGGACAAAGATGCATCCGACGGGCGCGAGGTTGCGCGCGGCGTCGCCGCGCAGGACACTAACTGCACCGGCGGCGACGCCTCTATCGGCATTTGCGATGTGTGCCGCGTTCACACGGCCAGGATGCCGCGCCAGTTCACCGACGCGGAGTGGGAGGCCATTAACGCGTCCCCCTATGTGGAGATCACGCGCTCTGACCCGTATGAAGTGCCCGGACCAAAGGTTATAAGCGTCGCCATTGCCCCGCCCGCGCTTGCGCTCTCGGCAGGGGGCAAAGCGCAGCTTACCGCCATATTCAATCCGGGCAACACAGTCAATCAAAGCGGAATCTGGGTTTCAAGCAACCCGGCAAAGGCCGCTGTCGATACCGACGGGCTGGTTACGGCCTCAGCGGCGGGGACAGCGGATATCACGTTTAAGACGCAGGCCGGAGGCGTTGCATCGGCTCCCTGCGCCGTAACCGTATCGTAGCCGGAATAACGGAAGAGGAGGCAAACCAATATGCCTGAGTACAACATCGCTACATTGGCTGACGAGATAAAGGCGGTTCTCCAGACGTCAAACACACTTGGATATGTCAGGGAGTCCCGTCCGAGAAGGCCGATGATTTTTGAGGAACTGTTCCCGATTACCGCCACAGAGGAACTTGACTACAAGTTCTATTTGCAGCAGGGCGGCGAAGATGTGCCGATGGCGCTCTTTATGTCCTTTGACAGCGAGACGCCGCTCAACGCCTTGCCTGGATTCGGGGAGATGTTCGGAAACCTGGTCAAGGTTGGCTCGAAACTTCCCCTGGAGGAGAGCGACATAATCCACTACAGCAGGCTCCCTGCCGCCGAAAGGGAAAACTTCGGACTGTCTTTCCGCGCGATGGCCGAAAGGCTTGGCAATGCGGTGCGCGAATGGCAGGAAGTAATGGCGATGGAAATCATATCCAAGGGGACATTTACACCTATCGAGGGGCAATTGAAGGGATTCGTCGATTTTCGGGTGCCCGGCGAACAGAATCTGGAGCTTACCGGAGCCGATGTGTGGAGTGACCCGGCATCTAACCCCATCGAGGATTTAAACGAATTCATGGATATCCTCGACCGCAATAACCGGCTCCCAGCGGGGCAGGCAATAATGTCGGGCAAGGTGTTCGCGGCGCTGAAAAATCACCCCATCATCAGGGCGGCGCTCAGTCCCATAGGAACATCTGCGTTCAACGTTACCGACGCGGCGCTGAAAGGATGGTTCAGCGACAATGGCCTTCCTGTCCCGCGCAAGTATGACCGCCCAGCAACCGTTCTATTGCCGGATGGCAAGCAGAAAAGATTCAAGCCGTTCCCGGAGGATAAAATAGTGTTTATCCCCGACGAGCCGCTTGGACAGACTCTGGAAGGCCCGACCGTCGAAGCGGCGCTGAGTCAGGCTACTTTCACTGATTCAGGCAATATCTCCGGCCCGTGGCATTCGGTGGTAGTCGAGGATGACCCGCCGCGCATATATCAGAAAGTCGTTGCGACGACCTTCATCACCTTCCCGATGAGCCAGCAGATCTTAATCGCGAAAGTTCTGTAGGGCTGTAAAAATGCCGCTTTACAGAATGACGAACACAGTGAAGCACGGGGGCCGGTGGTATTACGCCGGTTCCCTGGCTGATCTCGGCGAATGCGCGGGGAAGGCGCTGGCCGGGAAAGGCCTGGCGGTTGAGATTGAGATGTCCGGCGCTCCAGCCCCGCCCGGTGTATCTGAAAATAAAGAAGAGACGGCGGGTGTACCTGATGGGGCGAATCAGGAGGTTCCTGATGGTTTTGCGCTCAATCCTCAGATACCGGAGGAAGAGGCCAAGGCTGAGGAAGAGGCCAAGGTTCTTAAAAAAACTTCGTCCCCAGCCCGAAAGAAGTGACCTGATATGCCGTCCCCTACTCTAAGCGAGGCCGATGTGTTTCTGTCTATGACGCTGTATGCGGACAAATGGGCGAAAAATACACCGGAAAAGAAACAGCAGGCTATGAATTCCGCCGCCGCGCTTTTAAGGGCCGTGTATCCCGGTGTGCCGATAATAAACGATTTCGTTTATTATCAGGCCGCCTATATGCTCACAGCGCCGTATACCGTCGCCTCAAGCCGCATATCAAGCCAGTCTGTCAGCGCATCCGGGGTGTCTCAGTCGTTTGCTTCCGGGCAAAAAATCGAAAAACGCGAACTTCTGGCGCCGGAGGTGCTGTTCGGCATGGGCGACCCGTCTCAGCAATCCGCTTCGGTATCAGTCGGGGTGATTTACTGATGAGCTTCATAACTGACTGGGCGCTGAACCAGTCCGCCGAATGGCGCAAAGCGCTTCCGGGCAGGGATAAATGGGGTAACAGCCAGTATGCCGGGCCGTCCGCGGTCCAATGCCGCTTCACCCCAGGGCGCCAGACGGTACGGGACCTCATGGGGAACGCGGTTCACGCGGATTTCTCAATGCTTGCGGATGAAGAGGTAGAGGCCGGGGACCTCGTTATCTACGGCGGCATCACATATAAGGTTACGGGCTACTCGGAGCCTCACTGGGTGGGGGGCGAGTATATAGGGCGTTTTTCGTTCGGTGAAAGACTGGAGGCGGGGATAGATGATTAAGCGGGCGGTATATAAATCAAACGCGCACAACGTCAACAGGGCCGTTGCCGCCGCCGCGCGCGACGCCGTGTGGCAAGCCGGGCAGATGGCGGTAACCCTCGCGATGAAGAATGTCCCGCTTGACACCGGGACGCTGCGCCGTTCCGCCATTGTGACGGAGGAGCTTCCTCCGCTTGAGGAAATATACGAAAAGGCGAAGACGGCAAACCAGAATAAAACACCCCTGCCTCCCGTATCACCGGCAAGCGCCCCGCCGGGCGCGGCGCGCGCGTATGTCAGCTATAACACGCCATACGCGGCAAGGCTTCATGAAGGCGTGCCTCCATGGACGCCGCGCTCCTGGACGAAGACTCCCGGCGGAAAGGTTGTCCAAAAACCGGCTGTCGGAGTCCCTAAGTGGCTGGAGTACGTCCTTCCCATTGTAAGGAACAGGATGAGAAGCATAATCGCACGGTCCATGAAGAAAATGGGGGTCTGATATCGCGTGACGCTCATTGAATCTATCCATAACAAAATAGCCAGCACCCCCGGCACTCCAAGCGGGGGCGTTTTCATTCTGGAGGACGACGACCAGAGACACACCGCGGTCCTCATTACTCCTACGCAGGGATATTCTGAGACGGACGTGCCTCTGTTTCATGAAAATTTTCAAATCCTGTCCCGCGCGAAACAGTTCACGGAAGCGCAGGGCCTCGCATGGAAGGTTTACGTGATTGTCAGGGGATATATACCGAAGGACTCCGGCGTTTATCTGTTTGGATTCCCGGATATGACGCAGCCGCCAAGCTACATCGGCACAGACGACAAGGGCCGCCATGTATTCAGCTTCAACTTCACGTATCCCATAACGCGCTTTGAATATTTATGACGGATAAAAACCTAGAAAGGATGTGGTTCTTTTGCCAGCTACTAATCAGGGGAATCTGTCGGAGGTCCGGTATGAAATGTGCTGGGCGTTTGTCGACGGGTATAAATGCGGATGGACGCAGGGCGGCATAGGAATATCGAGCAGTTCCGAGAGTTCCGGCCTGGAGGTGGACCAGGAAACAGACCCGATAATAACGGTTCAGACCAGCTCCACAACGGAAATAACCATACCGCTGGCCCAGTGGAACAAACGCAACCTCGAACTGGCGTTCCCTGGGGCGGTATGGCGCGGGAGCGCCGGAAATGAGTACATGGCCGTCGGGTCTGTCTCCGGGGCTGTCCCGCACACACTCCGCCTTCATCCAAAAGACAAGGATGACGACGATTTCAGCGAGGACTTTTTCTTCCCGAACGTCACGGTGTCCACCGACTTGGACATCACCATCAATAAGGGCGAGCTTCAGCTTATAAACCTGACGTTTAACGTCGGGCCGGGAACCCCGCCGAACGCCGAGGTAGCCGGAGAAAAAATGTATTACGGAAACGTTCCGGTTGGCGCGAGGGTTGCCGTTACAGGCGTAACACTGGACAAAGAATCCCTCTCGCTTTTGGTGAACCAGGAGGCGGGACTCAAAGCGACTGTCGCGCCGGAGAACGCTACAGTTCAGACCCTTACGTGGGCGAGTGAAGATGAAGACGTCGCGATGGTCAGCGCCACCGAAGAGGGCTGCACCGTATACGCGATTGAGGCGGGCACGACGTCAATTACAGCAACCACGAAGGACGGCGCGTTTACTGGATCCTGCGCGGTAACGGTATCCTAGCCGCCGGGCGCCGGAGAATCCGCCGGTTCCGTTTTTATCCGCCCGGCGCTCCGCCGCGCGCCGGGCGGGTATCTTAGCTCATCATCATCAAAATTCAGCGGGAGGGATTGACCCATGGCAAAGCCATTTAATATGGACGCTCATTACGGGCGGAAGATTACCCTGTTTGGAAAGGAGCACGACGTTCTCCATGTTGCCCTCCGCGACCAGCTTGACGGCGGATTTGCGGCTGAGAACGCGAAAAAAACGCTTGAGGCGGAGAATAACAAAGACCAGCTGGACCTGCTGCTGGCGTTCGTCAAGCATTATGTCCCAACGGCAACGGACGAGGATTTGTATTCTATGGATATGGATGAACTGTTCGGATTGGTAGGCTACATCCGGGGCGAGGACCCTGACGAGATTGCCTCAAAAAACTTCCTTCGGGCGGCGCGGGAGATGGCGAAGGCCGCCCGGAACGAACTGACGGCGGACGCCTGAGCTGGGATTATATGCTCGCGCGCGTTATCCGTTTTTACGGCGGCCTGCCGGAAGACTGGCTCGCCTCGCCATACCTTCACTTTCTGGCAATGTGGGGCCAGCTTCATGTGATTGAAAAAGAGGAATACCAAGCGATGTGGAGCGGGATGGCCGTATCGTATCACGAACCGAAAAAACTCAGCGCGCTATGGAAAGATGATGAGAAGGCCGGGAAGGCGGAGAAAGCAGGGCCGGGGGAACCTGTCCCGGAGGAGAAGTCAGCGAAGAAACGCTTCTATCACAGCGAGGCAATGAAGCTTATGCGGATAGTCAACGGCGGCGCGCGCTGATATTGAACGGCAGGAGGTGACAGACATGTCAATGTCCATTGGCCAGGTTTACGCTGAAATAGGCGTCGATGCCGGACCGTTCCGCGCTGGAATGGCGGGCGCGGAAAAAGACCTGGCCCGCTTTTCAAGTATGCTGAACCACGCGCGGAGCGCCGCGCTCGCGTTCCTGAGTTTCCAGTCTATAAAAAGCATAGGGTCGGGCCTTATACAGGCCGGTATGGACGCGCAGAATTTTAAGGTGCAGCTTGAAGCCGCCTTGCAGGATTCATCGAAAGCCGCCGAGAGATACCAGCAGGCCATAAAATTCGCCATGACCACGCCGTTCGGTTCAAATGATACCGTGGCGGCCATCCGCGACCTGTCCCTCCTGCGGTTCAATAACATCGAAGAATCCATGCGCGGGATAGGCAATCTTGCCGTAACGTTCGGGCGAAACATGAGCGACGTATCACAGGCCCTTTATACGATGAACGCGGTAACTTTGCGGCAATTTGGCATACAGATCGACCGGGTGGGCGACAAGTGGACGGCCACGTTTAACGGGCGGTCGATAGATTCCGCCAAGGGGAGCCTGGAAGAACTGCGGCAGTCAATTATACGGCTGGGCAATGAGGAACTCGCCGGGGCGCTTGAAAAAGGAGCGAGCCAGTTCAAAGGCGCGTGGGAACAGTTCGGCGACCAGATAGCCGGTGTGCGGACACAGATCATGGATACGAACGGGGTTATGGATTACCTCACGCATTCGGTGCAGGCAATCACGGCGGAGTTCGAGGGCTGGCGCGATAGCGAGGATGGCATGGAGGCGATGCGCGGCATCGCGGTGGGGCTGCGGGCGGCAATAGACGCGGGCGCCGCCGCCGCGCGCGGCTTTGGCGAAGTGCTGGCGTTCGCGGCGGAGAACGCCGAGCTGCTAAAGGCGGC
>JAISDM010000047.1 GCA_031264885.1 Peptococcaceae bacterium
CCTATGAAATAAACCGCCGCTAAACCTGCCTTCTTTGGTTGGTTTCCGTGAGTAGTATATCATAGTTTTTATTGAAATAAAAGGTATTGGCAGGTTGAGTCTATGCTTGGCAACCGCAGCTCAACCGTAAATAAATATCGGCTGTCTCCCATGTGGGAGATACAGCCGATAGATTTTTTCAGCAGATATCTGCTTCAATTCGTAGTTTGGCAGGTATGATCCAGATAATAGCTGCCTGCCGTCAAATCGCCGTCCGCGTTGCAGCAGTACGCGCGGCAGCCGCCGACATACACGGGATTCCCGTCAGAATCGAGGTAATAACAGCTTGCGTTATACATGGGGCAGCTTTCGCTGTTGTAATACAGACCGTTGACCGTGATGAGGTTTCCACTCTCGTCATAATAAGCGATCCCGTTCGCGGAGGCGGCGAACGCCGGAACCACGCCGATGGACGCGGCAATGACAAGCGCGGTTATGATTGCGGGGATTTTTTTCATGGCAGTGACCTCCCTGTTTTTTTGAAACGGCTCAACCGTCGCCCGCGGCTTTTTCAGCGATATGCCTCTTGTAGGACAAAGGCGAAATGCCCTCGCATTTCTTGAACACCTTGGTGAAATAGCTCGGATCCTTGAATCCCACCATACCGCTGATCATCAGCGTGTTCAAAGACTGATCCTCCATGAGTCTCTTGCTTTCGGCCACCCTGACCATGTTCAGATAGTTTGAGATCGTGTGCCCGGTCTTCAGCTTGAAGATTCTGCTCAAATACGGCGCGGTCACTTGGGCGGAGCGCGCCATCTCCTCCAGATTGATGTCGTCGCGCCAGTAATTCTGCCGCATAAAGGAAATCGTCTTATAAACGATATCGGGCTGGCTGTTTTTGTTGAATATATATTCCGAGAAACGGGACATCAGCCCGTTCAGCCAAGCCACGATTCTGTCCATGGATTCCAGATTGTCTATCTCAGACAGCACGGCGTTGTCACGCCCGAAGATATAATCCATATCGACGCCCGGCTTCTTCATGGCCGTTTGAGAAAGCAAAACGGTAAATTCCAGCATCTTGCTTCTGACCAGTTCCAGGTTTTTGCCGCTGTGAAAGAGGATGTGCCCGATGATGCTGTTCAGAAGGGCGCGGGCGGGGTCTTCGTCACGCTGCGCCAGCGCCTTGATCAGCTTCTGCTCTTGTTCGGCCTGATAATTGTCCTCCCGGCCGGGGACGCCGTCAATGGACTGCATGTATTCCCGCAGTTGATCGGAAGACCCCGTATCCATCGCCGTCAGGTAATCGTCGTCGCTCAAATGCAGCGCGTTGACAAAGAGCTGCTCCGACAGAGCCGTCACTGTGCGCACACTCTTGACCGGAACGCAGGATAAAGTCTCCAGCAGTTCGCTTTTGTCAAAAACCTCCGCCTGCTTCGCGATATCGACTTCGATATAATCGTCGTATTCGCTCATGAGCACAGGCCCGCCGATAATGGAGAGATCATGCTTGCCGCCCCGAATGAGGGGCGAAGCGAAGAAAACGAAACCCCGGGGACAATAGAAGATGAACCGCCCGCCAAACCGCTTGGACTGATAGCTGTTATAAATGGCGGATATGCGGCACAGCTCCTTATTGTCGAGCAATTTGGACACATAAGACAGCGTCTTCTCGCATCGCTCATAAGCGGAAGTGACGTAACGAAGCTCTCCCATGTTATCCATAACCGAAACGCCCACGCCGGTTATGGTGGAAAAATCCTCCAGCGTGTCGAACTTCATATACCTCACCCCGCTTTTTAGAACTTGTAAAACGTGGATAATTTAATTCTTCGGCGGTCCGATGACGCCTTCCCTGTACGCGTCCAAAAATTCGGCGCAGTACTCGTCTATGCCCATCAGCATCTCCGTCGCGTAAAGCGCGGTGCGCATGTCCGCCGAAGTGGGATCCATGATGGCGCTGTCCATCCCGGCGCCCATGGCCAATACGAGGAAAGTCTGATTGATGTATTTTCGGAGGGGCATGCCAAAGGAGATGTTGCTGAGCCCGGATGTAATATGGATGCCGGGATATTTAGATTTGATCTCCCGGGTTGCTTCCATAAAGCTGATCAGCGCCTCTCCCACGGTAGCGATGCCGTTCACCAGGGGATCGATAAAGAGCCGGCTGACGGCGATCTTGTGTTTCTGCGCCTTTTCCACAATGGTTTCCGCAATTCGGATCTTGACCGCCGGATCCATGGGAAGGCCGGTGTTGTCGCAGGTCAGGGCGATGCAATTCCACTTGGTATCCGCGATCACCGGAAAAATGATCTCACATTTGCCGCCCTCGTCGGAGGCGGAATTGATGAGGCCCGGTTTCTTCGCGTGGGGCAAAACGTCCACGATGACGCTGGGATCGGAGCTGTCGATGCAAAGAGGCGTGTCCACGGCGTTCTGAACGATATCCATGAGCCATTTCAGGGTATCCCGCTCAATTTCGGGATCCGTGCTGGCGCAGACATCAATGTAAGTGGCGCCGTACTCCGCCTGACGGACGGCCAAATCCCGGATAAAGGCTTCGTCGCGGTCCGCGATGGCCTTGGCCACCCGCGGGATCGCGCCGTTGATTTTTTCACCGATGATAATCATAATACGTACACTCTCCTTCAAAATTAAACGCGTCTCCGGACGCGGCCGGGAACCGCGGCGGAAAGCCGCCCGCGGCGCGGCTGTCGAATCCCTTACAGTTCCAGGTAGGAATCGGCGTAAAGGGTCTTGTTCAGAATAATGTCGGCGGATTTGACCGTCTCCATGATTCTCAGATCGCAGGGATTGACGATGGCCGAGGTCAAGCCGCACTGCATCGCCATGGCCAGCATCACGGAATCCATAATGGGACGGACTGTCTTGGGCATCCCGTTGGATACGTTCGACAGGCCGCACACAGAATTGAAACCCATGTCCGAAAGCTGCCGGACGAACTCCAGCATCTCCGCCTGCTTGTCCTGCATCCCCTTAATCACCAGGCACAGGGGATCAAACCAGAGGTCTTCCGGCTCCATCCCACGTTCGGTGCCGTATTCAAGCATCTCCTGGCAATAGGCCATGCGCTCGTCGTTGTCCGCGGGAACCCCGGACTTGGAACAAAGGGAGATACAGATGGCGTCGTTCTCCGCGGCAAGCGCCAGGTACGAAATCCGGTCGCCGGCGTCCGCGGAGTTGACGATGGGCTTGCCCTTGGCGCGGTTGTACACAGATATGCCCGCGGCAATCGCCTTCTTGTTGGCGGTGTCCAGACAAAGCGGCACATTGTCGAAATGCTCCTGAAGCAGGGTAACCGCCCATTTCATGAGATCCTCGCCTGTTTTTTCCGCCGGCCCGATGTTCACGTCCAGGTAGACGGCGCCGGCGTCCAGCTGCTCCTTGGCGCGTTTGAGAATGGGTTCGGGATCCTTCGATTCCATAGCGGCGCGGATGGCGGGCGATATACAGTGAATCCGCTCGCCTATTGTGATAAATTTACCCATAACTGCCTCCTTTTATTTATCCTTTATTGACGGTGTTAATACGGTGTTAATAATATACATATTCCTTCCAACGGCCCGGCGTCTTTAGCTCGCCATGTCTTTCAAGAATTTGACGATGCCCATGGCCTCATTGGGCGCTACCACTATTTTCCAATCCGGCAGGCTTTCCTCAATCTCGCCTTTCAGCACGGCGACCTTGCCCGGTATGATCAATACTCTGTTTTTGATCTTATCGTCCACAGCCGTTTCCTTGAAAAAGCGCGAAATAGAGCTTGCCGACAGTTTGCCGGCGGCCCAGGCCGTCAGGACGGAATAGCCGCCCGCGTCGGATATGAGCAGGTTGACGGGAATCCCGGAGCGCTCGATCTCCCCTGAAACGATGAAGTACGTCAGGGCAAAATCCACCGTCGTGGCGCAAAGGGCGTTTTCGTCGGCGCCGTTGAGGGGATAAATGCCCGGCTCTACCCGCATGGGTTTCTGGGGATCCGTATAGATGTTCTGTCGCAGCCCGTACAGCGGAAGCGCCTGGGCGTAACCCATCTTCTCCATAACGATGATGGAGCCGTATTTCAGCGTAAACAGCGAGGCGAGGGCGGTTTGCATATTGAGATCCCCCGGCGCCAGCTTCGCCGCGTTGACGAGAGACGGATAGCCAAAGGTGCGGTCGCTGTCCTTGAGCGCCGCCCGGCGTATCTGCACGGCGTTGGCAAAGGCGTCCTTTATGGAGGAGGCGCCCACATCCAGCACCAGGTTCTTATTGCCGAGTTTTTCGAGTTCGGCGGTCAAATCGTACAGCCCGTCCAAATCAGGCGCGGACAGGCCGAGGACAACGCCGAACTCGGTGGCGAGGGCGTTCATCTCCGCGTAGTTGGAAGGATTCGCGCCGTTCAGAAGCGGTTTCTGATCCTTTGCCAGTTCCAGCGCCTCCCGGGCGGCGGCCGGATCGCCGACTTCAAGGATCAGCGTACGGCCCGCGGCCAGGGCCTTCTTCACGGTTTCCAGGAACGCCGCCTTGTCGCCGCCGTATGCCACATTGATCAATTCCACATACATACGCTCGCTGATGCGCTCGTAATCGATCTTCAAAAGCTCCGGAATCGCTTCGTCCGCGTTTTGCGGGGTAATATTCACAGCATAGAGGTTTTGTGAGATAAACGCCTTATCATGCCTGAACAGTACCGTCTCGCCGCCCAGCTTGTACGCCGCGTCTCCCGCGCCTATGGTGACGCTCTTCATAGGCGGCGCCGTGGCTTCGCCCAATGTGGCGAGGGCGTCCGCCGACATATGGGGGCATTTCTCTATGGGCAGCGCGCCCTGAGCGACCTTCATAGCGAAAGCCATGCAGGTGGGGATGCCACATTCCTTGCAGTTGGTCTTAGGGGTCAGCTTAAATATGTCTAATCCTTTGAGTGCCATAACAAACAAACTCCTTTCCCTTGACAGCTAATAACTCTACATCAGTTCCGAAACCAGCTTGGACACGGCCGCCACAGAATCCGGGTGGCGCAGTATGACGGCGTTGGCGCCGGCGGCCAAAACAGACGCGGCCGTGGATATTTCCATAGATACGCCCCGCTGCTCGGCGGGTCCCCATTCGGGGAAATCCTCTTCCGGCGCCACGGATTCTTTCACCGACCAGGCGTCGCCGGCCACCGGGGTGATGGCGGGCATTTGCAGCATATTGTCGTTCTGGGCCAGCGCCGCGCCCCTGACCCGGTCCATGGTGGACGCCACATACTCGAAGCCGTAGCCGGCGGCGGCGGTGCCCAGGTTCATGACCACATTCTCGCCGCCGATGCCCAATTGCGAAACCAATACGTTGAGCTGCTTCGCCAGGTTGATGTCCACCGAGGATTCCGCGCCGATTTTCTGACCGTAAGCCATTACCGCGGCTACGGCGATGGCCTTGTGGTTATCCTCTCTGGCCGACATCAGGAGTACGTTCTTGCCCTGGAGGGCCTCGGCGACCTTCTCAAAGAGCTTCGCGTCTTTCTCGACGTTCTTGCTGCCCTGAATCACCAGGGGAAGGCTGACGGCTTCGGCCACTTCCCGGCACAGAGCCACACATTCCTCTATAGGCATGTCGTCGCCGTTGGGATCGGCGCTTTCCAGCACCAGGCTGACGAAGTCCGCGCCGGGCATATCGCAGGCGCGCTTCGCCACATCGCCCAGGCTGTCCGCCCCGGCGTAAAAAGCGGCGATGCCGGGGACGCTCCTGTCCGGTCCGGTATCGGAGAACTCGACGCCTACCTTAGGGGGGTTGGAGATGGGCGCGTCAAAGCTGTACAAGGGAAACACGTTTTCGCCGCCTAAAGTGACGGCCTTGTCGCCGGTTCCAATGGTTACTTCCTTGATGGAAGCGGCAAACTGCTGCGGTGTACGTTTGAATGGCATGTGCTGTTTTCCTCCTTCAAAGCATATCGGTCACATATATTTTCCGCAGGGGCGGCAATCCTGCCCGCCGCCCTCGCTCGCGGGATCCCTTAGGACTCGTTATTTAACGAATCCTTACATCAGCGGTTCCATGTTCAAAACGGGATGCTCGTGCTCGCTCAAAAACGCGGCCAGCCCGTCCACATCCTCCGCGACGGTTTCATCCGCGATCTTTGAGACAAAATCCTCCACGCCGTAAAGCTCACTGGCGGTTTTGTTCAGCTTGGCCCCCACCAGTTCCTTCAGCGCGGCGGGCATCCACACGATGCGCGCGGAGCCGCCTTCGGCTTTCATGAACTTCTTGGAGGAGATGAACTGCTTGCCGTGTCCCATGAATCCCGGCGTCTGCACGCCGCCGCCTGTCATGGACGCCATCTCCGAGAAAGTCATGCCCAGCGGAGTCATGCCCGCGTGTTCCCGGTTCACTATGACGACGCCGTTGGTCATGGGTTCTATGCCGCATATGCACTCAAAGCAGCCGCAGCTGGTCATGGGATCCACCATGATGGAATACAGCGTCACTTGCTGAAGGGAACCGTGGGACGCCTGATTGACCGCCTCGTTCACATCTTCCCATATGCCGATGTTCTCGTCCACCACCCGTTCCTTCGTCACCACCTGGCAGGGCCCGTTGGGATCCAGCTCGTTGGTGGCCTTGGCGTCCAGCCAGGACACAGCGCCGCAGAGTCCCAGACGCTCCGGCGTGACCACGCAGACATGGGCGGGCGAGAAGGATTGGCACAAAATGCAGTTGTAGAACACGCCCACGCTCTCGTCCGTCAGAGACAGAAGACGGGCGTCGCGGGCGTCGTAAGCTTTCGTGGCCTCGGCGCGCAGCGCCTTGAGCTGCTCAGGTACAGTGTATATCTTTACTTGGCATTTGTCGACCACACTTTCAAAATCGCTCTTCACCTTTGCGTACAAAACCTCGCCGATGTGCCGGGCTCTGAAACCCGCCTCGTAGGCCGTCTTGCTGACGCGCATACGGATGATGTCCCGCTGCCCCGTGTGCATGACGCCCTCCACGCAGTTCAGGAAATTGTGAAATTTACGCTCGATGACCGGCTCAAAGTCCGACTGCATGTTTTTGCCGGCCACTTCCAGCACATAGGAAAGCGCCATTCTGGAGCCGGGCTCCACCGAATCGATGTCCGGGCCTATGAGCTCGATGGAATGATCCTCCACCTCATGCGCCTCCAGCGTGCGCACCCACTCAAAGCAATCCATGCGGGAACCGTCGATATCCACCCAGGTGTCGTTCCTGCGGACGATTTCGCCCTCAAACGCCGCCGAAAAAGCCAGGGGTATGTCGATCTTCGTCACCTTGATCTTGATATCCCGCGCTTCCAGCGAGGTCTCTATGAAATTCTTCGTATCCTCCTGGATGATCAGACTCTTAGGCACCGGCCACATATCCTTCGTGTCGTTGGTGATGACCGGGAAACCCATGGCGATGGCGCCGCCGCCGCAGGCGACCACGATGTCGGCCACAGGGTCAAAGGCATTGACAAAAGCCCGGATGCGGTGGAAGGTGTAATGATCATACGCCTCGTGATCGCCCGGCTGCACCGCGCCGAATATCATCGCCGCCCGGTTCACGAAAGAGATAATATGCGCGGCGCACCATATCTCCGGACCGACGGCGACCACCCGGACAGGGAAGCCCATACTGAGGTTCATGCGCTTCGCCTGGTCTATGATGCCTCCGATGAGGAACACGAATATAGCCCGGGACTGGTATCCCTTGATCAGTTCCACGGCCTCCTCGTCGGAGGGCGCGGGGCCTATGATCACCACGAATCCGGGGATGTCCCCGGTCACCAGCGGCACGCCCAGTTCGCGCACCTCGGCGTCGGAGAGATGACCGTGATATTCGTCCCCATAGGGTTCGGAACTCTTCGCGTACTTGCAGGCTTCTATGACCTCGGCCGCCATAACCGTGCCAAAGCCGGATTTGAACGCGTCGCCGAGCCGCTGTTCATGGCGCATCCATGATTTGACCTCAGGGAAACAAGCCTTCAGCTCGCCCATGGTGGTCACGCGCTTGCCCAGATATGAATAATGGTTCGCGAGGAAATACCCCGTGTTCGGCATATTGATGGGGGCCGACTCGCCCAGCTCCGCAACGGTCTCGTTGAGTGTTTTCTCGGCGATGGCATACATCTCGTCCGCGCCGTCGAATACCCTGTTAAAAAGCAGCTTCATGCCTTTGGACTCCTTTCTTCTCCAGCATCCGAGGGTTCATCCTCCGGACGTTCTTTCATAGCTTCATCTATGTTCTCTTTGATGCGTATAATATCCGCGACGGCGCTTTCACTGACGTCAAAAGGGGATATGCCGTCCATATCGGCCTTGACCACGCCTTCGTCGTAATAAATGAGGCCCAGCAGCTCAGAGGCGGGCACGCGGCTTTCCAGAAAATCGGCGTCCTCCTCGTCCCGCAGCTTGTTGGCCACGACACTGACCCGCTTCACGCCCAGATCCGAGGCGAGTTCCTTGACCCTGTGGAATGTTTGCAGGCTTCGGGCCCCCGGCTCTATGACGACGATGAAGCGGTCCACCATCTCCGCCGTGCCGCGCCCCAGATGTTCCAGTCCGGCTTCCATATCCATGATGACCACCTCGTCGCGTCCCGTCACCAAATGGGAGATGACGCGCTTGAGTATCACATGCTCGGGACATACGCAGCCGGCGCCGCCCGTTTCCACCGTACCCATCACCAGGAGCTTGACGCCGTTTTTCTCTTTGGCGAACCGGTCGGGTATGTCGCTGACGTGGGGATTGATCTTAAAAAATCTGCCAAAACCGCCCTCCGAGGCGCCTGTGCGTTCGGCGATCAATTCCCGCATCTTGGAAACAGGGACGATCTCATTCAGCTCATCCTCGCTGAACCCCAGGGCCAGGCCCAGGTTGGCGTCGGGATCCGCGTCCACCGCCAGCACCTGCCTGCCCTCCGCGGCGTAAAGCCGGGCCAGCACGGCGGCCAGCGTGGTCTTGCCGACGCCCCCTTTGCCGCTGATCGCGATTTTCATATGCTTACTCCCCTTGCTTTCATTCCTCTATATGCCCAGTGCCGCCCGTTTCGCCTCAACGCCGGCGATGATGGCCGTCACCAGCTCATGGGGATCTTTGTTGATGACATATCCCGCGCCCGTCAGCTTCCGCGTCCCTTCGGTGATGAGTTCCATCATCTGAGAACTGCCCTTGACCTGGGGTTCGATGCCGAGATAGGTATCTATGCCGGTGGCGACCACGTAATTGGCGATGGCCACCGCTTTCTCGCTCATCCATTCAGGCGCGCAGCCCACGATGGGCAGGTCCGTCACTTTCACGCCCCAATCCTTGGCGATGTCGGTGACCAGCAGCATCATGCGGCTGATGTCCACGCAGGCGCCCATATGCAGCACGGGGGGGATCCCCACCAGCTCGCATACGCGCCGCAGACCCGCGCCGCACAGGAATTTGGCCTCTTTGCTGAGGAGCCCCGCCTTTGCCGCGGCTTGAGCGGAGCAGCCCGTGGCGACGATCAGTATGTCGTTCCGGAGCAGTTCCTTCATGATCTCTATATGGGAATAGTCCGGGCGCACCTTGGGATTGTTGCAGCCTACCATGGCCACGGCGCCCCGCAGCACCCCCGACTTAATGGCGTCTATGGCCGGCATGTAGCTGCCCCGTTCGTCCACATGGCTGTTGGTGACGCCGTCCAGTTCCTTGATGATCTGCTCGCAGGGATAACCCACCACGGCGCCCTGTTTGCTCTCCGGTATGAATATCTTGCTCTGATCCCGGTTCTCATAGTTGTCGATGGCCATCCGGACGATCTCCGTAGCCTGCGCCATAGCGGTTTCCGTCTCGAATTTCACGTAGATGGAGCCGGGGATCCGCGCGACGGGCGAAGTCGTCACAAATTTGGTGTGGAAACATTCCGCCAGAGGCCCCAGCGCCGGGAATATGCACTGCACGTCCACGCAGATCATCTCCACAGCCCCGGTCAGAAGCGCGTTCTCCTGCTGGAGGAAGTTGCCGGCCATACGGACGCCGTGGCGCATGGTCACTTCGTTGGCTGTACAGCACAGGCCGGCGATGTTGATGCCCTTCGCGCCCTTGCTCCGGGCGTAGTCGATCATTTCCTTGGTTTCGGCGGCCACCACCACCATCTCGGAAAAAGCGGGATCATGCCCGTGTACGATGATGTTGACCATCTCTTTCTCCAGCACGCCCAGGTTGCTTTCGGTGGCGCGCACGGTGGGCGTCCCGAACAGTATGTCCGTGAACTCGGTGCCCATCATGGAACCGCCCCAGCCGTCGGCCATGCCCACCCGAAGGCTCTGGCGCACCAAGGCGTCCGCGTCGGCGGTGTTGCCCATGTGGGTCATGTGCATGGATGTGGCGACCTCCCGGTCGATGGCTCGCGGCGCGATTTCCAGTTCTTCCCAAAGCTGCTTGCGCTCGTCGGTGGCGCGGCTCAGGAAGCGCAGCGTCCCGAAGGGCTTCCCGTATTCCATGAGCCCCACTTCCGCCACTTCATGGGCGACGTCATAGATGTCGCGGCCTTCGGTCGCCACGCCCCATTCGGCGGCGAGCCGCAGCAGCTTCCCCTCGTCCCGGATGTGGTAGCTCCCGTCGGGACTGGTCTTGTGCAGCACATGGGCGATCTCGCGCCCGTGATCCGAGTGGGCGGCCGAGCCGGCGGCGGCCATCCGCAGATAATTCCTGCCGGCGATGGCGTGGGCGTCCGCGCCGCAGATGCCCCTGGAAGCCTTAGGCGTAATGCGGCAGGGTCCCATGGAGCAGATCTTGCAGCAGATCCCTTCCTCGCCGAACTTACATTGGGGCGTCTGGTTGACCTTGCGGTCCTCCCATGTCTCGGCGCAGGCGGCGCAGGCCATTTCCTTGAGCTTGGCGGTATCGGCCTCCATCTGCTCAATTGTGGTAAAATCTTTTAACTGTTCCACCATAGTCCTCCTTTTGTCCGGTCACGCCAGCCTTCCCGGAGGCGCGCCGCGCTTCTTGCGCGAAATTTCGGACAGAATATCGCTTTAGAACATCGCTTTATACAATCAGGCTCTCCAATATGGATTCAAAAGATTTGCGCGCCTCCGATTCCGCCGGAAGGCGAACCATCGGCGTCCCCTCGCAGTCGAATTTGTAAACCAATTCGTCCTGGGGCACGACGCCCGCCAGGTCGAGACGGTGTTTCTCCACTTCCTCGCGTATGCCGGCGTCGAGAACCCCCCCGGGCGCCCGGTTGATGATCAGCTTGACGGCGCTGGGCTTCATATCCAGCTCGCTTACCAGCTCCGCGATGCGTCCGACCGCCTGCACCCCGCGCCTGGAGCAGTCGGACACCAGAAGAATCATGTCCACCCCGGGCAAAACGCCGCGGCTTATATGCTCCATCCCGGCCTCGTTGTCCACGGCGATGTACTTGTAATTGTTCGAGAAGCGGCTGATCTGCGTCTGCAGCAGCCCGTTGACAAAGCAGTAGCAGCCCTTGCCCTGGGTCCGCCCCATGACGAGCATGTCATACTCGTCCCCTTCAATCAGCGCGTCGGAAAACTTGAAATTGAGATAATCCTGCTTCGTCATAGAGGAAGGAACGGGGTTCTCCTCCAAATATTCCCCCCTGACGATGTCTTCCCGGATGCTGCCGAGGGTCGTTTCAATTTCAACCCCCAGCACTTCGTTGAGGTTGGAATTGGCGTCGGCGTCCACCGCCAGTATGGGGCCCTTGCCCGACTTGCAAAGATAGTCTATGAGCAGGCCGCAGAGCGTGGTCTTGCCGGTTCCGCCCTTGCCTGATACAGCTATGGTATATGCCATCGTTTTTTTCTCCATCGCGGCCTTCCGGCCGCCGTCGCGCCGCGCCCGGAGGCGCGTCAGCCGGTTAATCGGACTTCCTTCTGATGGGTTTCCTTTTGGTTGGTTTCCTTTTGGTTGGTTTCCTTTTGGCCGGCTTCCTTCCTGCTGACGACAATCGTGTTCTTCACCAGATCCACACTGCGAATCAGTCCGGCGACGCCGGTCTCGCCGCCCATAATGTCGGTGAAGGTCAGATCGTCCCCGGAAACGTTCACCGCGCTCACATATTCGCACAGCATGGTCATTTCGCCGTCGTTCTCAAGGGTGTAAACGGTGGAAAGGCACATTATTTCACCTCCTTCAGCAACTGCAGGGCCGACCGCAGCTTCTCATTGCCCCCGCGAAAATCCTCCGCCGCCGCGTCCAGCGCGGCGGCCGCCCCGCTGAACCCCGCGTGGCGCAGCTTATGGGCCAAATCGCCCAACTCCTCCGTATGCTGCTCATTGTGCGTCAGCGTATACTCAAGTATGGCCGTAATTTTCGCGGCGCCCTCCGCGCCATGCGCGTGATCGTGATCGTGCTCATGCGAGTGATCATGCTCATGCGTGTGTTCGTGGGTGTGTTCATGCGAGTGATCGTGTTCGTGAGTGTGTTCATGCGAGTACCCGTGAGTGTGCTCATGCGAGTGTTCATGCTCATGATTTTCTTCGCGCATCTCTTATCCCTCCCTTTTGCGTCATCATTCCCATTTCTACCGCCATTCCCATCTCTGTTGTTCCCAAACGGCCCCGGGCGGCAGGATGCCGCCCCTGCGGCGCCGCGAACGGTTCCAAAAACGCCTCCCACGCGATACCGGGCACATCACATCTGTAGGGGCGGCATTCTGCCGCCCGTCCCCGGCAGACGCAGACAACCGCGGTTATCCGCAGACGGTTTATACGTCATTCCCCAGCGACGCCAGATACCCCGCCGCAAACTCCGCCGCCGCGGCCACATCCTCCGCGGTAAAGGCGAAAGCGAAATTATCGCTGAAAAGCATCTGCGCCGACGGCGGGAATTCTTCGTCGCCCTCCCAAACGATCACACTCATGTACAGGCCGTTCAGGAACTCAAACCGGTAGCCCGCGTCGCCCTGCCGCAGCTTCTCCGCCCGCAGACCCGCGCTGCCCCTCATCACACGGTCCAGAGCCCCGGCGTCCTTGCCAAAGGCGCGGGCCAGCCGCGAAACGCAGCGCCCCCTGAAATTTTTATAATAAACCTCGCCCCAGGGCAGCGCGTCATAAGACACTTGCCCGCCGGTTCCGCCGCAATACCTGCCCTCACACAGGTATCGGAGAAAAAGGAGCTTGCCGGTACGCGAGCAGAAATCGGCGCCGGTCAGGGGCGTCATCCCGAAATCCGGGAACGCCGCGAGATATTCCGTCCCCATGACGCGCAGAGCGAATCCGGATTTGGCCTCATCGAACTCCAGCGCGCACCTCCGCGATATTTCTTCCGGGCGCAGGGCGCCGTATATGCCCAAATAGTGATTGAACGTACTGAGATAATGATCATGCGTCCGTTCGCCGCGAAGCGCGTCATTCATCGGTTTTGCCTCCCGGAAACAAACGCCCGTCCGTGTGAGGAAGGAAGCAGGCCGCGATAAACTCGTCCATATAGCCCGGATGCGACGAAAGCTCCAAATAGGTCATGCCGTCCGCGATCCGCTCGATCTCCCGGCGCGCTTCCCGGGACGTAAGCATGGCGTAAGCCCCGGCCAAAGAGGTGTTCCCGATATAATGATACCGTTCCGCGGGCACATCCGGCAGCAGACCCAGGCGCACGGCCTGATCCACATGAACGCCGCTGCCGATGCCGCCGGCGATGTATATGGACTCGATGTCTTCGACACTGGAATCCGCCATGGCCAGCATCGTCCGTATGGCCGAGAACACGGCCCCCTTCGCCCGTATGAAATTGTCTATATCAATCTCGCTGATTGAAATGTCGCGGCCGGTGGCGCTTTCATGGGCAAAAGCCACAATATAGCTGCCGATGTCCGATTCGTCCCTGGACACACGCCGCCCCTCCCGGACGATTCGCCCCTTCGCGTTGACTACGCCGCAGCGGAAGAGCTCGCCGATCAGATCTATGAGCCCGGAGCCGCAGAGTCCGGCAGGTTTGACGCCGGCCGGCCCAATGACGCCGCAGTCCGGCTCCATGCTCGCCTCATCCAGGCGGCAGTCTTCGATGGCGCCGTCCGTGGCCCGCATCCCGCAGCTGATGTCGCCGCCCTCAAAGGCGGGTCCGGCGGAACAGGCGCAAGTCATCAAAAATTCTGAATTTCCAAACACCAATTCCCCATTGGTCCCCAAATCCAGGAACAATGAGAACATATCCTTTCGGTACAGCATGGACGCAAACACCCCCGCCGTGATGTCGCCGCCCACATAGCTGCCCACGCAAGGCGCCACAAGCACCTCCGCGTCGGGATGCGCTCTAAGGCCCAAGTCGGCGCACCGCAAACCCTCCGCGCCAAAAAACGCGGGCACATAAGGCTCAAGCCGGAGATTATCCGCGTACACCCCCGTGAACAGATGCGTCATCGTGGTATTGGCGGCTATGGCCACGCGGTACACACAAACAGGCGGCAGCCCGCAGGCTTGGCAGATCATGTCCGTCAGAGGCAATATACATTCGTCCGTCAAAGCCGCGCGCAGGCGTTCTATGCCGCCGGGCCGCGCGCTTTCTATAATGCGGTTGATCACATCGGCGCCATAGCGGATCTGCCCGTTGCCGGCGGAACCTTCGGCGATGATCTCCCCCGTGCGCAGATCCGCGAGCAAGGCCGACACCGTGGTGGTGCCGATATCTATGGCCAGCCCCGCGGCCACAGGCGCCGGCCCGTCCCCGGGGAACACGTCAAGCAGCGTGACATATCCGGCTTTCTCACCGGTCTCCCGGCGCAGTACGCATCTCACCGAGAAATTGGATTCCCTCAAGACCGAGGGCAGCTTACGCAAAGCATACAAACTGACGGCGACGGGCCCGCCGGGTGATTTTCCCTCCGCCAGCGCGGCCAAAAGACGCTCCCTGTCCGCCGTGCTGTCGTCCGGCCCAGGGGGCGTCAATTCAACGGACACCATCTCAATACCGCTGTCCGGTTTAAAGCGCAATTCTGACAAATCGCGCCGGAAAGCCTCAAAGACAGCCAACTCACGCTTGCCGCGGAGATCCGCCGCCTTCATCCCTTTCCTGTACGCCAGCGCCGTATTCGGAACCAGCGCCGCGGCGTCCGACTTGACAAAGCTTGTACACGCCAGACGCCAGCCCGCGGCATACTCCTCCGGGGCTATATGCCGGCTCGGCTCGCTTTGAACCTCGCCCGACAGCAGCTTCACACGGCATTTGCCGCAGGAACCGTTCCCCGCGCAAGGCGCGTCTATGGCCACATTCGCCTTCCGCGCCGCGTCCAGAAGCGATTCGCCCGCAGAAACGCGGACGCGAACCTCCCCGCCGCCCTCAAGCACGAATCTCACATTTCCTTCGCCGTATCCCATATTGATCCCCAATCACACTTGTGTTGCTTCCATTATAACAGTGGCTTAGGAAAAGTTCTGGTGATTATTTATCGTATTTCTGGTAAATTTTTATCCTTTTTTCTACACAGTCAAGGCCGAAGATTATTCGTACTCCACCACATCGGTCCATTTGAGCAAAAATTCCTTCTCTTTCGGTTTGCCTTTGACCAGTTGGGAGGCGGCGACGATGGGCAGCCATTTTTGAACATAGGATCTTGCCGTACCGCTTTTTTCGCAGAAAAACGCCAGATATTGCTCCGCAAACAGCGCGGAGTCCGCCAAAAGGAAGCGCAGATATGTCCGGGCGGCGTCGGCGGAGGCGTTGCCCTGGGTGGCGTGGGACCAGTCGAGTACATAGACGTCGTCCGATGGGGTGATGATGATATTCTCCGGCATGAAATCGCCGTGACAGAGTTTATCATGCCGGGGCAGACTGTTCAAGCGGGTGTGCAGCTCGTATATCGCCGTGGGATCAAGCCCCGATTCCTGGATCTTGCCGTACATTTTGTCGGTGTGATGCCGCAGCCGCTTGGCGTTGAAGCTGTGCATCCGGAGCTGGATGTCCACAAGGCGGGCGATATGCCCCTCGTTTTCCTCAGGCTGATCCACCATCTTCCGGAGAAGGGTGTCCCCTTCGATGAATTCGGTGACGATCGCCCATTTGCCGTCTGTTTTGGCGACTTCGATCAACTGAGGGACGGCAAAGCCTGTTTCATAGACAATGGCGTGATTCAGCGCCTCGTTCAGCACGTCGGCGGCGCCGAAGGTCCCGTCAAACAGTTTGACGGCGGTTTTTCCGTCCCGGTAGACGGTTTTGTTCCCGCGCTCGGCGATAACCGTTGAAAGATTCATTTTTCCACCTCCTTGCCATAGTAAGCGTTCAGATACATCTGCCGCAGTTCGCTGATCAGCGGGTAACGGGGATTGGCGCCTGTACACTGATCGTCGAAGGCTTGTTCGGCCATGTCGTCCAGCCGGGCCAGGAAATCCGCCTCTTCCACGCCGTAATCCCGTATGGTGGGTTTGATCCCGATGTCCGCCTTGAGTGTGTCTATGGCGGCGATCAGGCTCTCCAGCTTCTCTTCGTCGTTTTTGCCCGTGAAACCCAGCGCCTCGGCCAGGGCGGCGTAACGGGCAAGGGTGCGCGGGTGGTCATACCGTGGAAAGGTGCCCATCCTCGGCGGCGCGGCGACGGCGTTAAAACGCAGTACCTCATTGATCAGCAGCGCGTTGGCGACGCCGTGGGGCAAATGATGGAAGCTGCCCAGTTTATGCGCCATGGAATGGCACACCCCCAGAAAAGCGTTGGCGAAAGCCATGCCCGCCATGGTGGCCGCGTTGGCGGTCTTCTCCCGGGCCTCGGGATCGTTGGCCCCATTGGTATAAGCGCGGGGCAAATAAATGAACAGGGATTTCAGCGCGCCGACCGCCAGAGAGTCCGTATAATCGGTGGCCAGCATAGAGGCGTACGCCTCCAGCGCGTGGGTCGCCGCGTCGATGCCGGAAGCGGCGGTCAGTCCCTTGGGGGCGTCCATCATCAGATTGGCGTCCACGATGGCCATGCTGGGCAGCAATTCATAATCCGCCAGCGGATATTTGATGCCGTTCCTCTCGTCGGTGATGACCGCGAAGGGCGTCACCTCCGATCCCGTGCCGGCTGTCGTCGGAATGGCGATGAAGCAGGCTTTTTCACCCATTTTCGGGAAGCCGTATATCCGTTTGCGAATGTCGATAAACCGCATGGCCATATCCATGAAGTCCGCCTCGGGATGTTCGTAGAGCACCCACATGATTTTGGCCGCGTCGATGGCGGATCCGCCGCCCAAAGCAATCACCGCGTCCGGCTCGAAAGCCGCCATTTGCTTGGCCCCTTCCCTGGCGCAGGCCAGCGTGGGATCTGGCTCCACATTGAAAAAGACCTGATACGCCAGACCCATATCCGACAGCTGATCTGTCACCGGCTTTGTATAGCCGTTGTGATACAGGAAGGTATCGGTCACCACAAAAACCCGTTTCTTGCCCAGTACGGTCTTTAACTCATCCAGAGCCACGGACAGGCAGCCCTTATTAATGTAGACTTTCTGAGGCGCCCGGAACCAGAGCATATTCTCTCTCCTTTCGGCGACAATCTTGACGTTAAGCAAGTGTTTGACGCCTACGTTTTCGCTGATCGAATTGCCGCCCCAGGAACCGCAGCCCAGGGTAAGCGACGGCGCCAGATAGAAATTATACAGGTCGCCGATGCCCCCGTGGGAAGACGGGGTATTGACGACCACGCGGCAGGTTTTCATCCGGGCCGTAAATTCGTCCAGACGGCCGGCGGCGGCCGCCGGGTTGAGATAGATGGACGCCGTATGGCCGAGGCCGCCGTCGTACACCAGCCGTTCCGCTTTTTCCAGCGCCTCCGCGAAGGTTCCCGCCCGGTACATGGCAAGAACCGGGGAGAGCTTCTCGTGGGCAAACTCTTCGCCGGGCTCCACGCTCTCCACCTCACCGATCAGGATCTTAGCGCCGGACGGAGCGTCCACCCCCGCTATGGCGGCGACGGCAGCGGCAGGCTGGCCAACGATCTTGGCGTTGACCGCCCCGTTGATCAATATGGTTTTGCGCACTTTTTCCGTTTCATCCGGGTTCAGGAAGTAGCAGCCCCGGGCGGCAAATTCCTTCCTGACGGCTTCGTAAATCCCGTCCAACACGATCACCGCCTGCTCGGAAGCGCAGATGACGCCGTTGTCAAAGGTTTTGGAATGGATGATGGAGTTGACGGCCAGAAGGATATCGGCGCTGTCGTCAATGATAACGGGCACATTGCCGGCGCCGACGCCAATGGCGGGCTTGCCTGAGGAATAGGCGGATTTGACCATGCCGGGGCCGCCGGTCGCGAGAATGCAGTCGGATTCCCGCATCACCATATTGGTTAAATCCAAACTCGGCTGGTCGATCCAGGCGATGATTTCTTCCGGAGCGCCGGCTTCAACCGCGGCTTCCAGTATCAGTTTCGCTGTTTCAATCGTGGATTTTTTCGCCCGGGGATGAGGGCTGAAGATAATGCCGTTTCGGGTTTTGAGCGCGATCAGCGATTTGAATATGGTGGTGGACGTGGGATTAGTGGTAGGAATCACCGCCGCGATCACGCCCACCGGTTCCGCGACGCGTTTGTAGCCGCCGGCCTTATTCTCCTCAATGACGCCGCATGTCTTGACGTCCTTGTAGGCGTTGTATATGTATTCCGCCGCGTAATGATTCTTGATGACCTTGTCCTCCACGAGACCCATTCCAGTCTCCGCCACAGCCATTTTGGCCAGAAGGACGCGAGCTTTGCAGGCGGCTGCCGCCGCCGCGCGAAAAATGGCGTCCACTTGCGCCTGAGAGTAAGCCGCGAATTTCTTCTGCGCCGCCCTCGTCCGCTCGAAAGCCGCGGCCAACGCCTCCACGCTGTCCACCGGCTCGTACGGTTTGTTCATATTGATCACACTCCTTATGAGTCTCCTTTTACAGTCCTAGTATACGCACTGCATCCGCAAATATCAAGCGTTTTATTTATACAGCCGGCCTTTATGGGCAGCTTTTATGGGCGCCTCGACATATAAATACAAATATATCGATACTTGAATATCGATATATTTGTATTTATATGACCACGGCGATTCATCTCATGGTATGATACGTCGATTTATCAAAACATATTCAGGCCGCAAACGATACAATGTTCTTGGCGCTTTGAACTTCGTATCGAAAAAGGTAGTGACCGTTACAAAGGAAGGTTGAACGCCGCGCACCCACTGTGTGGTACGCAAGTGAAAACCTGACGCGGCATCGTGCCAAAAAAACCGTGCCAGCGGGGCATATATTTCCGTACACGAGCATAGGATTCTATCATAAGTAAAGGGGTGGATTTGAGTGATAGATTTTTTTACGTCTCTGACGGAAAACACATTGTTTATCGTCTTCATAATCGCGGCCCTCGGTTATTTGATCGGCGGAGCCAAAATCAAAGGCATTGAGCTTGGCTCCGCGGGTGTCCTGTTAGTGGCGCTGGTGTTCGGGCACTTTGGCTGCACGGTTCCCTCCATCGTGAATAACCTTGGGTTATCCTTGTTTGTAACATCCGTGGGCTTTATCGCGGGTCCGGGTTTCTTCCGGAACTTCCGCAAGAACGCCGGTTCCTACATTTTGCTGGGGATCGTGATTATCCTGACCGGCGTGGTCACTTGCGTCGCAGTCATCCAACTGTTCGGCATACCGGCGGATTTATCCTCCGGCCTGCTAACCGGCGCCCTCACCAGCACTCCGGGACTCGCGGCCGCCAAGGAGTCGGCGGCGGCGGCCGCCGCGGCCGCCGGTCTGAACGTCCAGGCGGCGGAGGCGGCTGTGGCTACCGGCTACGGAATCGCGTATCCTTTCGGCGTGGTCGGCGTCGTATTGTTTGTACAACTTGTCCCGAAACTTCTGAATACGAATATGGAAGCGGAACGCAGAAGTTTTGAGGCGGCGTCCGGCAGCGAAAACAAAACCTTCGCCGGAAAACTCATTTCTATGGACCCCATCGGGATGATGGCGTTCGCGTTCGCCATCATGTTTGGGGTCATCCTTGGACGAATTACCGTTCCTCTGCCCGGCGGCGCCAGCTTTTCTCTCGGCGTGTCGGGCGGGCCGTTGATTTCCGGACTCATATTCGGGCACTTCGGGCATTGCGGATCCATCAGTCTCGCCGTGCGCAAAGACGCGCTTACCGTATTCCGTGAATTCGGCCTTTGCCTGTTTCTTATCGGCGCGGGTACCGGCGGCGGAGCGGGATTCGTCGCGATCTTAAAGGAATACGGCGCCGCGTTGTTTTTTTATGGCGCCTTTATAACTGTACTTCCCATGATCATCGGCTACATCATCGCCCGGTACGGGATGAAACTCAGCCTGTTTAACAATTTAGGCTCCATTTGCGGCGGCATGACCAGCACGCCCGCCCTCGGCGCCCTGATCGGCGTAACCGGCACCGACAACGTCGCCTCTGCCTATGCCGCTACTTATCCCATTGCCCTCGTATCCGTTGTACTCTGTTCACAATTCATCAATATTTTATTCTGAAACACAAAATGGGCGGCGTCAAATCAGACGCCGCCCTCTTTTTCTATTTCTTCCAGTTCTTTGGCGCTTAATTATGCAAACTCTCATGTTCCAGACTGCCGCTTGCCGTTTCTGTTTCCGGTTGGCGCACCTGATTGCGAAATAGAAGTGAGAAAGCATAAGCGACGGCGCGCTGATCGGGCATTGTGTTGTGTTGAGCCACTTATCGACAAGAAGTACGACGAAATCTATGAGATACGCAAAAAAGGCCATGCGCTGCTGGATGAAAGTAATATTTTACAGGCCGATATTTTTTAGCGGATTGGAGAATAATATTTTAGCGGACGGATTAGTTATATTTTAGCGGATGAATGAGTTGCGTTTTAGCGGATCGCGTGATATGCTGATCGCAGCCAGAAAGAG
>JAISDM010000137.1 GCA_031264885.1 Peptococcaceae bacterium
TTGAACAATCTCGTGTGCGGCGTTTTGATTCCGAAGATGCGCACCGCGTTGCCGCCCAAAATCAGGTTCAGATCGTCCTGGGGGATATTCAGCCTTCCCAGTTCTCTCAGGCTCCAGCCCCACACATCCACCTGATGGGAGGGCGGGCCGATTTTGTTGTCCTGCGTGCAGAAGGTTTCCGGCACACAGCCGGGCATCCAGGACTGCGGCGTGCAGGAAGCGCCCCAATCTGTGCCCCAGATCAGTTTTTCGGCGCCGATGTTGGGATCCTTCAGGGGGACTTCATACAATTCAGCCCACCATTGGCCGCATTCCAGGTATACATTGTGATGGCTGGCGGCCACATGCAGACACTGAGTATGCAAATCCGTATAATATCCGCTGCCCTCAATGCCGGAGTGGCACAGAACGATGGGAACGTCGGGGTACAAAGCGGCCAATTCATGAGCGTGAAGCGGATTGGCCCACGGGCTCTCATAATTGCCGACGACGGAGCTTAACCCTTTGCCTCCCACATATCCGTTGGGGAAGCCCGTATGATACTGAGCGACCACTTTATATTTCCTGCACAGCTCCATATATTGACACAGCTGTTCCAGATGTTCGGACCACGTCTTGCCCCTGGTGTGCATGCCCTCGCCGATGCCCTTGAAGCGGCCGGTGGACAGCAGCTGATCCAACTCCGCGATGGCGTCTTTGATGTTCCATGCTTTCTCACGGTATTGATCCTTGCGGCGGGTTTCCCCATCCCAGCACAGGGCGACAAATCTGTCGGGGTGCTTGTCCACGATCTGCAGATCAATCTCGTTGGTCATAGCGAACGCCGGAAAAATCACACATACATCCACCGAGTAGCGATCCATATGATAGAGCAGCCTGTCCGAGTTGTCATAAACCACCGACGTGGACATGCCTTCGCCCAAAACGCCGTAATCCGGGTCGATGCCTTTCTCCTGGAATTTGAACGCGTGCCTCTGGGCGTGGACATGTGTGTCAACCGTAAAAATACCTTTTGCTAATCCCATAATGATGAACCTCCTGTTTTTTTAATCGTTTGCGTCACCGCGCGACCAGCAGCTTTTTGACGGCTTCCTCCAATCCGTTCACCGTCAATTCATACATTGGAAAAATATTGGAAACCGCCTGCATCGTCTGACCGCCGTAAAGCCTGCTCCACTCGCTTTTATTGATCGGGTTGAGCCAAACGGTTTTGGCGTAGCGCCTTCTTACCCGTTTGAGCCATTCTATGCCCGGCAATCTGTTGGATCTTTCCAACATAGAATTGCCGCCTATTTCGAACAATTCGGAATTTGCCATAGAGGCGTCCCCTACAAAAATAACCCTGTAATCACCGTCCAGATTGTGCATTACGCGCTCGGTTTCTTCCCACTCGCCGTTGACGCACATCGGAGAGGTATACAGATGATCGTAGATACAGTTGTGGAAATAGTAAAACTTCAGATCCTTAAAGTGATTGGCTTTGCTTACCGCCTGGAAGAGCCGGTTGGATACCGCCGAATACTGGGCCATCGAACCGTCCGAGTCAAAAAGCACCAAGAGCTTCAGTGTGTTTTTGCGCGGCTTCCCATATACAATTTTCAGGAGGCCCGCGTTCTGAGAGGTCTTTGTAACCGTCTGATCAATGTCCAGTTCCGTTTCAGGCAAATCCACCCGGGCGGAATATTGACGCAGCTTCCGGAAGGCGACCTGAAACTGCCGGATATTCAAGACCGTGTCCTCCCGGAAATCCCGGAAGCGCCGCTCGTTCGCCACAGAGATCGCGCTTTGGAACCGGTCGCTTTGAGATTGGGAATCCTCTCCATCCCCCATCCCGAAATCCCGCTTCATAAACCCCCGCACACAGGCGCCGCAGCCGACACAGACCTCGCAGGCGCCGACAAACCCCGCGCCGCCCGACTGCTCGACCTCTTCCTGAATGCGCTTGAGAATACGCTCGATACATTCCATTAATCTCCGGAGAATTTCCATATGTTCCTCGGAATAATAGAGATCGTACATCTCGGGATCCGGCGTCAGCCAATCCCGAAAATCTTCAGGCAAGGCGTCCGGCAAACCTTCCGTGATTTTTTTATGTGCTTCCACCCTTTTGAAATATTCCAAAAACACTTCGTCGAATTTATCGAAATCGGCTTCCGAATTGATCAAAATGCATCTGCAAAGATGGTAAAATGTCGTCAGGCTTGAATCCGCCATATTTCTTCCCAGAGCTTCCATCAGCGTCATCCACTGATCCAATGTGGTATTCAGCCCTCTGGCGCGCATCATGTAAAAAAATGTAATAAACATGCGATTACCCGATGGTATCCGCGCGCCGGAGCGCCCGGTACATCTTCTCCTTTTACCTTAAATCAAAACCAAACGAGACTTCCGCCGAAGGATTCAACCCGCCGTCTCAGCCGGGTTCACGCCCCGCGCCCATCCCTGGCCGCCCCGCGCGCCTTCCGCCTATAGAATGATTCGCCCATCACCTCACTTTCAGACCAACGGTCTCCCTTTCTCATCACAAGCGTCAAGCGATCCCGTGATTTTACTGTCCCTGCAAATGGCATTTTATATATCATACCAAATTTTTTCATTCCGCGTCAAGAGGCATCGTATGGCTATGAGTTTTACTCGACTTTTCGTCTTAAACAAATTATAATAAATCATACGATTTTTCTTATCACTTCTCTTATCATTGAAAGGATGGTGATTCACATGCCGGTCATTCACATCAAAGCGCTGGCGGGCAGAAGCAAGGAAACTCAATTAAAGGCCGCCGAAGCCATCGTTGGCACGGCCAGCGAAATCATGGGCGCCCCAAAGGAAGCATTCACAGTTACTTATGAGGAATTCGCGAACCGGGAGGAATTCGACGAAAAGGTCGTTTCCAAGGAGGTCACGCCACGGCAGGATAAGGTGCTGATCAACCACGGGGAAATTGTGAAGCGTTAAACATCTGCCTCTGCGATTCGTTGTGTGGAAATCAAGTATCTTTTATTCCCCTCCCTGGCATCGAGCCCGACCGCGTCCAGTGGACGAGGAAGGGAGGGTGAGATGGGGCGGGCACGTGGTGAAGGCAAGCGGCGGAAGACGCGCCGGCTGAACTCGTGTCCCAACCCGGAGGGGAATTTTTTTCAAACTGCGAATCACAAATCTGTCCCCCCGGCGGCAGAAAAAGATCCTTCTCCCAGAGCTTTTTTCAAGGCTTTGATCTGGGGAAGGATCTTTTTTTATTCATATTAAGCCGGCGCGCGCTGAAAACTCCGCTGCCGGTAAATATCCTTGATCCGTTATTTCCGGATAAATTACTCCCGGACAGCCGTCACCACGCCGGAGCCTACCGTGCGGCCGCCTTCACGGATGGCGAAGCGCAAGCCTTCCTCTATGGCGATGGGTGTAATCAAGTCGATGTCCATCTTGATGTTGTCCCCGGGCATACACATCTCTACGCCCTCCGGCAGCTTTGCCACCCCCGTTACGTCCGTGGTCCGGAAGTAGAACTGCGGCCTGTATCCCGTGAAGAACGGCGTATGCCTCCCGCCTTCTTCCTTGGTCAGCACATACACCTCCGAGCTGAACTTGGTGTGCGGCTTGAT
>JAISDM010000190.1 GCA_031264885.1 Peptococcaceae bacterium
AATTATTCCTGTGATCCCCAATTTTCGAGAGCGTCCGGATAGGTGATGGAATTCAGAGTCTCTTTCGTTTCGTTGTCAATGACGTTAATGGTGACCTTTTGATCTGGCGTCCCGTTAAAATTATGGTGACCATTTCGTTTTTGGCGCCGCATCCAGACAACAGAAGCAGAGCGGCTATACCCAATATTAATGTTGTCACTGCATTTGGTTTTGCCATTCTAATACCCCCCAATATTGATATAAGTTCCCGCTTCTTTTCGCTCAGTCCGTCATCAGCAATGGTGGCGGGGCTTTTTTGTTACCCCTTAACTGCTTCACTCACACCCTCGCCTCCTTCCTCACCGCCCGAATTGCCGGGCGGTTTTTTTATTTTAGCGCCACGCTTTCAGCCCGCGTCGGATCCTTTCACAGAAGATGTTCGGGATCCCTGTTTCTTCTCATTGATGAATTGCGCCCGCGCAAGCGCGGCGAAGGCGTCGGCTTCCGCTTCAAGCGCGTTTTTGTCGTCCGCGGGTTCGACCGGCGCGATTCTAGGTGTTTCCGCAATATCTTCAAGTAATCCGTCAATGCTGGATTCATTCGGCAAAATACTTCCAACGCCGGCGTAAGGGAACGACTCGCGGAAAACAGACGCTGCCTTTCCCGCTAAGTCAACCTTAACCAAATCGGGCGCATAAGAATTAGCGATTGCGTCAGCAACTCCGCTTTGGGCCTTGCTTATATTTGAGATGTATCCATCCTGGTCCAATTTATACCTGGGCGTCGTTGCGCGTAAAGGCGCAATTAAATCAGAAATCGGTGATACACAGCGGCTGCGTTGACAACCATGCTCCGGCAGATTTCAATAAACGCTCTGCGCGTCTTTTCAATTTGCGCTATGTCAACGAAGTCCGGCTGGCGTTGCGCGCGCCGCGAACCTTTACCGCGGGGACGTCCGGGACGCTTCCTGACATCACGTGTTTTCTTTTTTGCGGGTTCACCGTCCTTGACGACTTGGGAAAGTTCGCCGGGGATGGCGCTCAAGATATCTTGTTCCGTTCCCGTATGCCGGATCGGCTCGGGGAGACGCTTGATCCTTTGTCCGTACCTTCTTTCCAGCGATTCAACGGACGCGCCGCTTCCCAATATTTCCGGAATGCGCTCAATAACCTCTTCATCCGATGGCGCCTCCGGCTCATCCGTCGGCAGTAGTCTGTCAATCTGGGAAATCTCAATGAAATGCTCCATGGCTTTGATGTTCCGGCTGACGGTGCTTTTGTTCATGGTGTCGATTCCGAATAGTTTTCCGGCTGCGGCGGCAGATTGGCTGAGACTCTTTTTACCCGTGGTCTGGTAATACCAGATCGCGTATATGTATGTAAATATGGGATACATTTGTTTATGCAGTTTGACTGGTCCACTTTTCTTTGAGCAAAAAAACCCAATATGGTTCACTTTATTATGCGCATTTGCAAAAAGGACTTGCTTAAATCGTAAAATTGTAAGATAATGGGGTAAAATATCGAAAGGAGGCTGGAAACGGACTGATTTTTGCATCATGATTCCGTGGGATTTGTCCGCGAGATTGAAAAGGAGAAAATATTATGAGCTATCTCGGTAAAGACATACCAAAACTTGGATTTGGGTTGATGCGTCTCCCCATGCGCGAGAAACAGATTGATATTGAACAAACGAAGACTATGGTTGATAAATTCCTCGCGGCGGGCTTTACTTACTTTGATACGGCATACGGCTATAACAGCGGAAAATCCGAGGAGGCCGCCAAAATTGCGCTGATAGACCGCTATCCCCGCGAGAAATTTCAGTTTGCCACAAAGCTGCCCGCGTGGGCCGGGGCAAAAAACGCGGACGATGCGAAGCAGATGTTTTTTACATCCCTGGAACGCACCGGCGCCGGATACTTCGATTTCTACCTGCTTCACAACTGCGGAGCCAAGCGCACCAAAGCGTTTGATGATTTTGGCATATGGGATTTCGTCCTGGAACAGCGCGAAAAAGGTCTCGTAAAGCATGTGGGATTCTCGTTCCACGATACGGCGGACGTGCTGGACGACCTGCTCACGAAGCATCCCGAGATGGAGTTTGTGCAGCTTCAGATCAACTACGCCGATTGGTTCAATCCCGCGATACAGTCCGCCAAATGTTTCGAGACGGTGGTCAAACACGGGAAATCGGTGGTCATTATGGAGCCGGTCAAAGGAGGGCTGCTGGCCAAGCCCATGCCGCAGATCGCTCAGATCCTGAGCGAGGCCAATCCCAACGTTACGCCGTCCTCGTGGGCCATACGCTTCGCCGCGTCTCTGGACAATGTGGTGACGGTGCTGAGCGGCATGTCCGACATTGCTCAGATGGAGGACAATCTGGCCACCATGTCGGATTTCCGTCCCCTGAACGGCGCTGAATACGCGGTCATAGATAAGGCCAGGGATGTGCTGAACTCGGTTGAAAATATTCCCTGTACAAAGTGCAATTATTGCGTAAAAGGCTGTCCCCAGGAGATTGTCATTCCGGATATTTTTCACGCGATGAATCAATATCTCGTATTTGGCAGCCTCGCGGCCGCAAAGGGTCTTTACGGTTTTTACACGATGAGCGGCGGCGGCGGCGATCAATGTATCGAATGCGGTCAGTGCGAATCGGTATGTCCGCAGCACATTCCTATTCCGCGGGAGTTGAAAAGAGTGATGGCGGCCTTTGCGTGACAAAGCGGAGAATTATAACGGCGTCATCGCGCAAAACAGCCGCCGTCCGGCGCTCCGGGACGAAATGCGCGTCGTTTATTCGTGAGCCGGCGGTGAACCGGCGCTTCGCGGCGCCGCGCCGCTTCACATT
>JAISDM010000237.1 GCA_031264885.1 Peptococcaceae bacterium
AGCCGGCTTCGTGCGTGCCGCCTTCCGTCGTGTGGATATTGTTGACATAGGTAAACAGATTTTCCGCGAAACTGTCGTTATATTGTAAAGCCAATTCCACCAAAATTTTGTCCCGCTGGGCGCTGTACATGATCGGCGCCGGATGCAGCACTTCTTTACTCTTGTTGAGAAAGGCGATATAATCCCGCAAACCGTTTTCATAGGAATATATTTCCTGCCGGGGCGGTTCCGTCCGCTCGTCGGTCAGGGTAATTGTCACATTATGCGTGAGAAAAGCCAGCTCCCGCAGGCGGTTTTTCAGTATATCCGAGTCAAATTCCGTTGTTTCCGTGAATATTTCCGCGTCAGGCCAAAAAGTCACCGTCGTGCCGGAACCCTCGCCCGTCCCTTCGTCCCGCAAAGGCGTCAGCGTCTTGCCGCGGCTGAACGTCTGGGCAAAAACGCGCCCGTCCTTGCGCACGCGCGCCTCGAGCCGCGCGGACAGGGCATTGACCACGCTGACCCCCACGCCGTGCAGACCGCCGGAAACGCTGTACATTTTATTGCTGAACTTGCCGCCGGCGTGCAGCATGGTCAAAGCCACCTCGACGCCGGAAACGCCGTATTTGGGGTGGACATCCACCGGGATGCCCCGACCGTTGTCCGTCACGGCCACGCCGCCGTCCGCCCGCACCGTTACCTTGATATCGTCGCAATAACCGGCCATCGCTTCGTCGATGCTGTTGTCCACCACCTCGTTGACCAGATGATGCAGCCCTTTGCTGCCCGTGGTGGCGATGTACATGCCCGGCCGCTTGCGCACGGCTTCCAGGCCTTCCAGCACCTCGATCTGGCCGGCGTTATAGTCCGGCGCCTCCGTGTTTACTTTTTCCAAAACCGTATCCTCCAAATTAATCAGCGTCCCGCTTTTCTATAACGACATATGCCTGTCCGGCGGGACTGCTTCCCATGGCGCAAGCCGAAAGATGTTTTACGGTCCAGCCTTTTTCCAGATAATCATTTACCGCTTTCAAACCGTCGTCCGCCGCCCCGGCTGCTTTGAGCGCGCTGACTATCCATAACACTTTTTCCGTTGTCCTCACTCCTTCATTGTTAGTTACAGGCGGGAGGGTCTCAGATCCGCCCGCCTGTAAGACGGCCGAGCCGCGTTATTCGTTGATGCGTTTCAGGTCGAGATAGTAGCGGTCGATATATTCCGCGTTCTTCAGGTTCGAGTTTATGGCGTACTGGCCGGTGTGCTGCATCAGCATGGCGAACGGCGCGTCCTCGCTCATGGTTTTCTGGATCTGTCCGAACAGCGCGATCCGCGCTTCCGGATCGGTTTCCGTCGCCGCCCCAGCCGCCAGAGCCGCCAGTTCCGGGTTCATGTCCGCCGTCCAGTTGGCGCGCAGGCCGACGCTGTTGCCGGGCAGAAAAGCCAGCTGGCTGTTGTTGTCGGGATAATCAGGGTTCCAGTACCAGAGCCCGAGGGGCTGCTGACCGGTGCGATAAGTCTCCAGGGAGATCATGATGTCTTCCGGCACGATAGTCGTCCGGATGCCGATGGCCGCGAGATCGCTCTGGATCTTCTGGGCCAGCGTCACGAAATCCACGCCGATAATATTCGTGGTCGGCACATAAAAATCGACGGCGAATCCGTCCGCGAAGCCCGCTTCGCTCATCAGGGCCTGAGCTTCTTCCAGACGCGGATAGCCGGCCGGGTCAAGCGGCGGCAAAGAGCCGAGCAGACCGAGCGGGAAAGGGGCGACCGGCGTCGCCGTGTCCACGCCGGCGATGCTTTGGATGCCCGGATAGTCAAGCGCCAGGCGGATGGCTTTCTGCACGAGCGGGTCGGCCACCGGGCCGCCGATCTCCTCACTGCAGTTCATGAGCAAAAAGCTGGCCGTCAAAGTCTGGCGATCCATGACCGTTATGCCGTCTTTGCCTTCCAGCGGGCTGATCTGTTCCGGCCCCAGATTGAAAGCGACGTCGATGTCGCCCTGCTGGAGCATCATGGCCTGAGCGTTGGAGTCGGCGATCGTGCTGACAGTGATCTTATCGTAGTATGGCGCCTCGCCCCAATAATTGACGTTGCGGGCCAGCACGACCTCCACTTTGGGCGTATAGGACTCTATCACATAGGGGCCGCTGCCGGCGGAGTTTGAATCCAGCCAGGCTTTGGCCGTGTCGCTCACGTCCGTCGCCACAAAGGCCGCGGAGCCGTCTTCGGGACCGCGCGCCGCGGCCAGATCTTCCTCGCTCATGGCGCCGTGTTCCTGAGCCGCTTTGCTGTCAAGGATCGAGAAGAAATTGTACGTCAGTTTCACGGGGAACGAGGGATCTGTTTCCCGGAGCCGGAAAACGACTGTTGCGGCGTCCGGAGCTTCGACGGCCTCCAGACCCTCGGCCATGAAAGAGGCGTTGCCGCCGATCATAATGGCGCGCTCGACGCTCCATTTCACGTCGGCGGCCGTGAGCGGGTTACCGCTGCTGAACTTGATATCCGGCCGCAGCGTGAATGTGTAAGTCAGGCCGTCCTCGGACGTCTCAAAACTTTCCGCCGCGGAGGGCTGGAGGTTTTCGAGCGAGCCGACAAATTCGAGCAGATTGTCATAACAGGCGTGAAGGATCAGCATACCGTAAGCTTCATAGGTGACGGCCGGGTCAAAACTCTCGTAATCCGGATCCACGGCGACGATCAGTTGTTTTTCCTCTCCCGCCGGGTTATCGCCGTCCGCCGGCACATCGCCGCCGGCCGGCGGAGCGGGCGTGGCCGGCGCGCCGCAGGCGGGCAGCCAAGCCAGCAGCAGGGCAAGACACAGAAACAGTATCAGTTTTTTCATCTTTTCATCCTCCTTCTTTCCATCAGAAACTATATTGCGTCGGCCGGCTGGGGAATCAGTGCTTCCTCAGGGCCGCAAACGCCGTTAGGGCTGAAAAGGCAGGCCACATAATGATCTTCGCCCGCGGGACGCAGCTTAGGCTCCCGCTCGGCGCACTCAGGCGCGGCCTTGGGACAGCGGGTGTGAAACCGGCAGCCGGACGGCGGATCCACCGGTGAAGGAACGTCGCCGGTTAGGATAATGCGGCCGTCGCCCGCCTCCGAGCGCGGAATGGCGGAGATGAGCGCCTGGGTGTAGGGGTGCAGGGGATTGGCGTAAATATCGCGGCGCGAGCCGACTTCCGCCAGTTTGCCCAGATACATGACGCCGACACGGTTGCTGACATGATGGACCACGTTCAGATTGTGGGAAATAAACAAGTATGTCAGGCCGAATTCCCGCCGCAGATCCGCGAGCAGATTCAGCACCTGGGCCTGGATGGAAACATCCAGCGCGGAAACAGCCTCGTCGCAAACGATGAGTTCCGGGTTCAGCGCCAGGGCGCGGGCAATGCCGACGCGCTGCTTTTGCCCGCCGGACAGCTCATGCGGGTAACGGGAAAGATGATAATCCGACAGCCCGACCCGCTCCAGCAGGAAAGCGATGCGCTTCCGCCGCTCCGCCGCTCCGCCCGCCCGGTGGATGCGAAAAGGCTCCTCCAGGGCGCTGCCGATGGTGACGCGTGGATTCAAGGAGGCGCTCGGATCCTGAAAAATAACCTGAATTTTCTGACGAAATTGTTTTAACTCCCGCCCGCGCAAATCGGCGATATTCCGCCCGGCGAAGAAAACCCGGCCGGAGGTCAGGGGATGCAGCGCCGCGAGGGCGCGGCCGAGCGTGCTTTTGCCGCAGCCGCTTTCTCCCACCAGGCCGAAGGTCTCGCCCCGGCGGACGATGAAACTGACGCCGTCCACCGCTTTGACGTATTGCGGACGAAAAGGATGCCCGCGCAAAGGAAAGTGTTTGACGACATTTTCCGCGCGAAGCAGTTCACCCGTCTCCGCCGCCGCCGTCACGGCGCGCCGTCCCGCCGGCAATGGCAGCGCGCGCGCCGTCCGTCCGCCGTCGCCGTCAGCGTCGGTTCTTCCTCCCGGCAAACGGAAACGGCGTAACGGCAGCGGGGAGCGAAAGCGCAGCCGGGGGGCAGATCGAAGGGGTCGGGCACCGTTCCGTCGATCGAAAACAGGCGTTCCCGTTCCTCGGCGGTGATGACGGGGATGGAGCGCAAGAGTCCCTCGGTGTAAGGATGCAGGGGCCGGGCGAACAGGTCGGCGGCCGGCGCGTCCTCCACGATCTGACCGGCATACATGACGACCACATGGGAACACATCTCGGCCACTACGCCCAGGTCATGAGTGATGAGAATGATGGCGGCACCGGTTTCGCGGCGCAGATCCCTCATCAACTCCAGGATCTGAGCCTGGATAGTCACGTCCAGAGCCGTCGTCGGCTCGTCGGCGATGAGCAGACGCGGGTCGCAGGCGAGCGCCATGGCGATCATTACGCGCTGACGCATACCACCGGACAGTTGATGAGGGAATTCGCCGAAACGCTGTTCCGGCGCCGGGATCCCCACTTTATGCAACAGGTCAAGGGTGCGGGCTTTCGCCTCGTTTTTACGCAGGCCTCGGTGCAGCAGCAGCGGTTCCATGAGCTGCCGGCCGCAGGTGTGAAGCGGGTTGAGCGAAGTCATCGGTTCCTGGAATACCATGGAGATCTCATTGCCGCGCAGACGGCGTATCTCTTCCATAGGCAAAGAAAGGAGATCACGGCCGTCAAACAGGGCGCGCCCGGCGGTGACCTTGCCGGGCGGGTCAGGGATCAGGCGCATGAGAGCCAGCGCCGTCACGCTTTTGCCGCTGCCGCTCTCGCCCACCAGACCCAAAGTTTCCCCCGCGCGCAGGGTAAAAGAAACCTCGCGCGCCGCCATATGCGTTCCCGCCAAGGTTCGAAACTGCAGATCCAAGCCTTCTATATCAAGCAGAGGGGCTGATGGTTGTTCCACTGGCTACTCCCGTTTTACCGTTGCGCTGTCATAGATATATTTTAGCCGAAAGCGCCGTCTTTGTCAATATAGCCACAATTACGGGGTGTAGATTCCCCGAGGAGTCCCTCGTATACCCCCTTTATCATCACGCAATCCGCCGAAGCATTGTGTGTTCCCGCAGTGCTTATTCCAAAATGTTCCGCAACCGTCGCAAGCTTGTGATTTTTCAAGCTGCGCAGCTTCTTTTTCGCAAGCGCCAATGTATCAATCGTTTCATTCGCGAAGGGTTCCATGTGCAATTTCTCGCGCGCCGCGTCAAGAAACGCCATGTCAAATTTTATATTGTGCGCAACGAGTTTATGACCGTCCGCGAATTCAGCGAACTCGCGCATGACAGTTTCGAGTTCCTTTCCTTTCGCCGCCAGCGTCTCTTGAGATATTCCCGTTAATTTCGTGATCTGCGCCGGGATCGGAACATCGGTGTGCACAAACGATTCAAAAGCATCGTCTTCTTGCCCAGGCGCCGCTTTTAACGCGCTCAACATGATGATCGCGTCTTTCTCAGGGTTCAGCCCCGTGGTTTCAATATCGACGACGACATAAGCGTGATTGCCGGAATTCGGCTGTTCCGTTTGCGCGGCGCGCCGTTTATTGGCCGCTCGGCGCGCCATAAGAAAACGGCTTGCCTTACTGTAGCCGAGTTTCAGGTTTTTCAGCTCAGGCGAAATCGGACGCATGATCAGCTTCAGCCCGTCATAATCAATCGGCAGCCAATTGCTGTTGTGTACCTTAAAATCCAAACCTTGTTCGGTATTCGAGTTGAATACCATCGTCGCCCTGCCGTTTTTAGCGGATTCCTGTACGCGCTTCCACAGTTGTTCTCTAACACGCGCACTGACCTGCCCGACAAAAACTCCCGGATCAATTTCCAAGAGCCACTTTGTCAAATCTCCGCGCAATGACAGAGGGCAATTCGTAAGCGAAATCACAAGCATCAGCTTTCATCCTCCAAAATACATCCGGAGCCTTCTTCGAGTTCCGGTCCGCCAAACATCTCCTCCTGATCGGGATCCAGTTCCTTGCCATACGAAACCGCGTTCTTGACATAGCCGTTCTTCTCATCCCACAAGTATACAATATCTGCGGCAATACCTTCCTCTTTCACCGTATCCTTCAGGAGCGATCGAATATCTCCGGCGGCGCGTTCGAGTATTTTTCCGTTGGAGATTGCGTCTCGAACCGCCCTGCGCGTTACGGGGCCTACCTCGTCGGGCGTACTCACGGCGGCTGTTTGGAACGCGATGGGGATGGTGATCTCTGCCTTGTACAAATCCGCGATATCGTAGACAAAAGAACGTTCATGCCCCGTATGAACAAACCCCAATCCAGGCGAGCATCCCAGCGCGACGATAACGCTGTGAGCGACCCCGTACAAACACGCGTGAGCGGCGGACAAGGCCATGTTCACCACGTCGCTGCCGCCGAAATCATCCGGATCATACTCCCTGCCGGTCCACACGACCCCGGTTTCTTTGGACGCCGCGCGGTAAACGCCTCTGATCCTCGCGCCTTCCCTGCCGCGAAGCTGCTGCATCGTCAGCCCGGAGACATCTTCATCCGGAAATCGCATATCATACATGGCCCGCGCCACCGAAAGCCGCGTTCTGGTGTTGGAAACAAGCGCCGCCTGAGCGATTAATAACCGAGAGCTGTGCGTCAGCGGCCTGCCATGGGCGTAATACCGTACCCCGCGCTCGCCGACCCAGATGATACTTGCCCCGGCGTCGCCCAGAAGTTCAACCGCCCGATGAGAGATATTGGAACCGGGACCCAGCATAACAACCCCCAGCGCTGCAGCGGGAACATGCACCGTTCCTCGAACGTCTGAAACCGTGATCGCGCTGTCTTGGCGATTGATGACACATCGTTCAAGGTATAAGAAGGAAAAACGTTCACGTATCGGAGGCAGCTCATATAGTTCAGGCTTTCCCGCGCCATGAAATTCGGCCATTTTCTCACCTCTCCAAATATTGACTGATTTATCGAATTAATTCCCGCAACCATATTGACACCCTATCTCCTAATATTTTACAGCAATATTTTTTCATCCTCTCTGTCGATAGCTTACCAAAAATCCGTTTGATTGGGAAGGCTAAAAGCGTATGTCGCCTAAAAGCGGTGAGTTAAACTCTATGATATAGAACCTTGGATCCGCGTATGCGGGGACCAGTTGGTCGCGCCAGTGATATCTTCATACATGGGATCACCCCGCTCGCGCGGGGAACGCGCTTGAAATCGCCGATGTTGTCGCCCATAATTTCAATGTTCGTCAGGCTCGTGCCTTGCTTCGTCAGCGCCTTAATGCTCTGCTTGCCGAGTCTCGGCTTGGGGGAAGCCTGCGCCCGGCTGAGAAAGGCCTGCATTGCCTTGGCGAGCAGGCGCCCCGTCAGTTTTGTGCCCTTGACGGTCAGGGCGACCATCTTGTCGTTTATTTGTTCCTCTTTCCTCCGAAGACGGCTAACCGCCCAAATCCTCGGCGTTGTATATGCGCCGTTCCCCGCTGTCAAAAGTGACTTCTACTTTGTACGGATAAGCGGCGACCGTGTAGAGTTCCGCCTTGACTGACACGGGGATTAAATGCCCGGACTCGCAGTCTTTTGCGGCTTTATGGCTTTCATACTGACGGTTGCAGTATTTGCAGCGGTATCGGGTCACTTTTACAGGCATACCTCGCCGCCTTTCTCCCTGCCGGGGGAGCGCTCCCGCCGTCGCATTTCTCTGAGGGCGTTGTTCCAGTCCTTTTCACCGCCGTAAGGGATGGAACGCATGACTTCAACTCCCGGAAGCGCCGTAATTTTCGCCGTCGCCAAGTTCAGTGGCTGCTTGGATTGGGATCACCCCCCGCTCGCGGGGAACAGTGGATATGGACGCCAAAGAGGTATTCGAGGACGGGATCACCCCCGCGCTCGCGGGGAACAGACCGCATCGAGGATATGGCTAACCGCGTGATCGGGATTACCCCCGCGCTCGCGGGGAACAGGTACAAAAATATGACCGCGTGGTTGCTAATGAAGGATCACCCCCGCGCTCGCGGGGAACAGAAGGCTTCCACGAGCCTATAATTTCGGTCAAAATGGATCACCCCCGCGGGTGCGGGGAGCAGTACTGCTTCGCAGATATCCTGAAGGGGCGATTGGGATCACCCCCGCGGGCGCGGGGAGCAGTCAAGCTCTTTACGCAATGCCATACAGGCCAAGGACGCTTACGTCAAGCACAAACTAAAAAAATTCAAAGTTTTTTGAGCCACGAAACAGCGCCTATTGTTTCCGATAACCGCCGGCGCTTTTATGAATCATGAAGTAACCGCTTAGACTGTCACTGCGCCCGTGACGCATATTGTTAGAGCCGAACCAATTCGTCCGTAAATAGCCGGATTTGTTTATAATGGTACCGTAAAACACGACAGATTTTTTCAAAACTAAGTGTGA